>JADDQT010000352.1 GCA_016781225.1 Actinomycetota bacterium | reverse complement strand
GCCGACGGAGCACATGGCGCTCGTCCCCGAGGGCCTGGACTTCGTGCGAGCGTCGACGCTTCCCGTCGCCGGTCTCACCGCCCTGCGGACGCTGCGCTCGGGTGGGCTGGTGCTCGATCACCGGGTGCTCGTCACCGGCGCCTCGGGCGGCGTGGGCCGCTTCGCCGTCCAACTTGCCGCCCACGAAGGGGCCGAGGTGACCGGAGTGGTCCGCCGGCCCGAGCGGGCCGGCGATCTGGAGCGCCTGGGGGCAAGACACATAGCCGTGGGCATGCCGACCGAAGGGGAGTTCGACATCATCCTCGAGTCGGCCGGGGGCGCGTCCCTGGCTGCGGCGCTCGGGATGGTCGCTCCGAGGGGCACGGTGGTCTCCTTCGGCAACTCCTCCGGAGAACCCACAATCTTCGAGGCCGGCTCCTTCTTCTCTAGGAGCGGGGCCCGTCTCTATGCCTTCACGCTGTTCCCCGAGCTGAAGCGAATGGGTACCGGCGCCCACGACCTTGCCCACTTGGCCGCGCTGGCCGCAGGCGGCCGCCTCGAGACCTCGGTCGGCCTGGAGACCAGCTGGCACGACGCCGGCACCGCCATCGGGCCCTGAGGCAGCGCAGGGTGGCGGGCAAGGCCGTCCTTCGCATCGGCTGACCTCGATCTTCACTCGTGAACCTGGCCGATACAGGTGAGCAGGTCCTGCAGGCCGGCGGAGATGGTGACGGGGAAGGGTTCGAACTCCTCCGGACCAAGTCCTCGCAGCCTCTGGGGAAGCAGCCCCAATGTCTCCCTGCAGCGCCGGCGCACGGCCTCGAGGGAGGGAGACGGCGCCGTGCGTGCCCCCTTTGCCAGAACCTGTTCCAGCAGGGGCTCGCCGCCACTCACCTCCTCGTCGTGCAGGGCTATGAGGTCGCTCTCGAGCCCCGCTCCTCCACGGCTGCGGTGCACCTGCTTGCGCCCCGGAAGGGTGACCTTGTCCGGGGACAGCTTGAGCTTCGGGCCGTCGGCGTCCTCCACCAGCTTGTAGACGGCGTTCAGGCTGGGCGCGTCGGTGCTGGCTCCCATCTTGGTCCCCACCCCGAAGCTGTCGATCGGAGCGCCATGGCCCAGAAGGGAGGCGATGCGGTACTCGTCGAGGTCACCGGACGCCACGATGCGCACGTCGGTGAACCCGCCCTCGTCGAGCACCGAGCGCACCCGGCGCGCCAGCTCCCCGAGGTCGCCGGAGTCCAGGCGCACTGCCTGCAGCGGTACCCCGTCCGCCGCCAGCTCCCTGGCCACCTCCACCGCACGCCGGGCGCCTTCGACGGTGTCGTACGTATCGATGAGGAGTACCGCCCTCCCGGGCAGATCGCGGGCAAAGGCCCGGAAAGCATCGGCTTCCCGCCTGAAGCGCATCACATAGGAATGGGCCATGGTGCCGCTGACCGGGATTCCGAAGACCTGCCCGGCCAGCACGAGCGACGTGGCCGAGGCTCCCGCCACGTGGCTGGCACGGGAGCCGAGAAGGGCGGCCTCGTTGCCCTGGACCCGGCGAGCGGAGAAGTCCACGAAGTCGTGGTCCCCGCATGCCAGCGCCACCCTGGCCGCCTTGGAGGCCACCATCGTCTGGTGGGAAATGCAGTTGAGCAGGTAGGTCTCCACCAGCTGGGCCTCTATGAGCGGCGCCGTCACCCTCATGACGGGTTCCCGTTCGAACACCGCCTCGCCCTCGGGAACGGCCCACACCTCGCCGGTGAACCGCAGCTCGGCGAGACGATCGAGGAAGGACGCGTCGAACAGGTCGAGGGTGCTCAGGTACGAAAGCTCGCTCTCGCCGAAGCGCAGGCTCTCCAGGTAGTCGAGGCACTGCTCGAGCCCGCACGACACAAGGAAGCGGCGTTGCTCGGGCAGGCTTCGGAAGAACAGGTCGAACGTGGCGGGCTCGTCGAGCCCACGGGCGTGGTAGCTCGCCGCCATGGTGAGCTCGTAGAGGTCGGTGAAGAGGGCGGGACCGCCGGCCGTCACCGCTCCCTGACTTCGACCCCGGCGGCGCGAAGCTCCCCCTCGGCCCGCGCCGCGTCGCCCGGCTCGAGCTCGACAGCGCGCGTGGCGTTCCTCAGGACGGTCGTCCG
>JADDQT010000107.1 GCA_016781225.1 Actinomycetota bacterium | reverse complement strand
GGCGTCGATCTGGGACTGGAGACGCGCCGCTTGGGCTCGCTTCTCGTCAATGGTGCCGCCCAGAGCGGAGGACCCTCCGAGGAAGGGGACCGTGACGACGATGAGGGCGATCCCGACCAGAACGCCGACCTGCCTTCGCTGCCGTGGGGTCAAGCTTGGCCTCACTGCTAGGGCGCGCTCTGCCAAAGTGCAGGCACGCGGCGGTTCCGACAAGGTATCCAGGGACCAGAGGGCGGCGCAAACGGCTCGGCAACAGTCCGGCACCGGGGGACGGGGCGAGTCCTCCTCAAGGTGGGCGAGCCGGTACCGATAAACCCTGAAGTGGGCCGTGAGTCGTTGGAGCGTCAAGGGCGGCATTTCGGCCGCTCCTTGATAGGCGTCGCCGCGGGCTCATTGCTGTTCGTGGCCTGGCTCCTGCTCGGCGATGCCGGCCCCCGGACGCGCGAGACGGTCAGTGATATGGCCTTCCTTCTGGCAGCGTCGGTGGCCGCCGTCTCGTGCGGCCTGGCCGCGGCTCGGGCCAGACCCGGCAGGCGGCGGTTCTGGATGCTGTTGACTGCCACCACCGCCTCGTGGGCAGTGGGCAACGCCCTCCGGTTCTACAACCGGGTGGTCGTTCAGAGCCACGAGTTCCCGGCGCCGGCCGACGCGTTCTACCTCTTGGCGCTCCCATTGGCGGCCGCGGCCATGCTGTCGCTGTCGGAATACCGCCGGGTCGGCTCCCGCCTGCGGGTCGTCCTCGATGGCGTGATCGTGGCCACCTCCTTGCTGTTCGTCAGCTGGGCGGTCGTGCTCGAGCCGCTCGACGAGCTCAACGGCCAGAGCACTCTGGCCAAGACCGTGGCCCTCGCCTACCCCATGGGTGACGTGCTGATCGCCACGCTGGCGCTCGTCGTGGCCGGGCGCAGCCGGCCCAGCCTGCGCCTTCAGCCCCTGCTCGTGGCGAGCGGCATCGGCGCCTATGCGGTAGCCGACAGCATGTACGCCTACCTCACGGGCATCGGCGAGTGGGCCGTCGGCACGCCCGTCGACGCCGGCTGGGTGGTGGGTTACCTGCTGATCGCCCTGGCGGCCGCTGCCCCGGTAGATGACCGTGACGACGCGCCGGTGGAGCGCCGGCGCACCGTGATCACCGAGCTGGCGCCCTACGTCGCGCCCCTCGTGGCGTCCGTGGTCGCCCTGACCAGGCGGGCGACCCCCGACAGCGACCCGGTCCTCTTCACTATCGGGGCCGTGATGATGGTGGTGCTTGCCGTGCGCCAGGTGCTGATCGTGACCGAGAACATCCACCTCACCCGTGATCTGGAGGGTCAGGTCGAGGAACGCACTGACCAGCTCGAGGCCGTGGCCAGGCGCTTCCGGTCCCTCGTGCAGAACTCCTCGGACGTGACCATGATCATCACCCCGGGAGACGAGATCGGCTATGCCAGCCCGTCGGTCCGCCGGGTGCTCGGCCGTGCCGACGCCGAACTGGTCCACAGACGGTTCGGTGACCTCGTCCATCCCGACGACCACCTGAGGTTGCGGCCCGTCATGGCCCGAGCGGACTGGCCCGAGCAGCCCCACTCGATCGAGGTCCGTCTTCGGCACGCCGCGGGTGAATGGGTGCGCGGGGAGCTGACGGTCAACGACCTCACGGACGATCCCAGCGTGGCCGGCCTCGTCATGAACTTCCGGGACCTGAGCGAGCGCCTCGAGCTGGAGGAGCAGATCAGGCGGCGGGAGCTCTTCGACCCTCTGACCTCGCTGCCGAACAAGGTCTTGTTCCGGGAGCGGTTGGAGCAGGCCATCGAGAGACCCGACAGCCGGCCGCCGGCCGTGCTGTCCCTGGACCTGGATGGCTTCAAGGCCGTCAATGAACTGCAGGGGCACGTCGTCGGCGACGAGCTGCTCAACTGCGTCGCCAGTCGGCTTCGGGGCTGCGCGCGGGAGGGCGACCTGGTGGCCCGCTTCGGGGGCGACGAGTTCGCCGTCCTCGTGGACGACGCCGACGAGGAGGATGCCGTGGAGGTCGCCGAGCGCCTCCTGTGGCACCTCCGATCGCCATTCATGGTCGAGGGCAGGCGCGTCTTCGTGCAGGCCAGCATTGGCATCGCCAACGGACGAGACGAGGGCGCGGCGGAGCTCCTGCGCAACGCCGACGTGGCCATGTACGCGGCCAAGGCCGAGGGCAAGGCGCGCTACAAGGTCTTCCAGCCGAGCATGCACCAGAGCGTCGTCAGGCGCCTGGAGCTGGTGGACGACCTGCGCCATGCCGTGGAGCGTGAGGAGCTGGTGCTGGACCTTCAACCTATCTTGGGACTCGAGGAGGACCGGATCGTCAACTTGGAGGCGCTGGTCCGCTGGGCTCACCCTGTACGCGGCTTGATCCCTCCGACAGACTTCATCCCGGTCGCCGAGGAGACAGGGCTCATCGTGCCCATCGGAATGTGGGTCCTTCGCCGGGCATGCCAGGAGGCCAGGGCCTGGCTCGACGACGATCCGCACCGGCCACCGGTGTCCGTTGCCGTCAACCTGTCCGCGGTCCAGCTTCGGGACGAGGGCTTGGCCGACGACGTGGCGAGCATCCTGGCCGAGACCGGCCTGCCGGCATCTTGCCTCAAGCTCGAGATCACCGAGAGCGTGGTCATGGAGGAGTCGGACGTGGCCTTCGAGCGCCTGCGCCAGCTCGCCGAACTGGGAGCGGTCCTCGCCATCGACGACTTCGGCACCGGCTACTCCTCCCTCAGCCGGCTGCGGCAGTTCCCCGTCCAGGAGCTCACGGTCGACCGTTCGTTCGTGGCCGAGATCACCGCCTCCGATGCCGAAGCACCCATCGTCACCGGCATCATCGCCATGGCCCACGGCCTGGGCCTTCCCGTGGTGGCCGAAGGCGTGGAGAGCCCCGAGCAGTTGGCCTTCCTCCGCCGCCAACGCTGTGACCGGGTGCAGGGATACCTCTTCAGTCGGCCCGTGCCGGCCGGCGAGGTCCGCGCCCTGCTGGCGGGTGACGCGGAGGCGCACACGGCTCTCGAGGAGGCGGTCCTTGGAAGCCCTGAGCGCCACCTGATGGATCTCGTCCGGGAGGCCATCGCGTCCGGCGGCGAGCTGGAACAGGTGACGCGGCCACTGCTGGCCGAGCTCCAGCGCCGCACCGGCCTCGAGTCCACCTACCTCACCCAGATCCACTGGGATCGGGTGGAGCAGGAGATCCTCTTCTCGCACAACGCAGACGGCCTGCAGGTCCCGGAGGGCCTGTTAGTGGCATGGTCGGACACCTTGTGCCGCCAGGCGCTGATGGGCGGTCCGGAGAGCACCGACGACGTTCCCGGGACCTACCCGGCCAGCCAGGTCGCCAGGGCGGTGGGTATCCAGAGCTACGTGAGCGTGCCGGTGATGGGCGGCAACGGGAACCTGTTCGGCACCCTGTGCGGTGCCAGTCGCGACCGCCAGCAGGTCTCGTGCTCGCTGGTGACGCTGATGAGGTTGTTCGCCGAGCTCATCGCCGATCGCCTCCCCTCGGTGCCGCCTCCACCTCCGTTGGCGAAGCCTTCGCCGCCGTTGCCCCCCGTCAGCTCTGACCGTAGAAGAGGCGCTCCATCACCTGCCGCGACCGGCGGGTGAACCGGCGGTAGTCCTCGCGGAGCTGAGTCGGGGTCGTCTCGCAGCTGCGGGCCAAGCGGGCCAGGTCCTCGGGTCGCGTGGGCAAGGCGTCCCCCGGGCCCCCTTTGACCAGGTACCAACGGTTGCGGGTCTGCTCGCAGAATCGGTATGCATCGCCCAGGACCCGGGCGTCGGCGGCCTTGAGGGCCCCTTCCTCCCGGAGCCGACCAAGGGCCGCCATGGTCCCTTGCCCCGGTACGCGGTGGCGCAGCTGCAGGAGCTGCGTCACCCACTCCACGTCCGACAGCGAACCTCGGCCCAGCTTCAGGTGGAACTGTGGGTCTTCCCCGTGAGGTATTCGCTCTCGCTCCACCCGGGCCTTCATGCGGCGGATGTCGCGCACGTGTTCCTCGGTGAACGGCGGGTCCCACACCACCTCGTCCAGGAGGGCCATGTATCGGCGGCCCAGCTCGGCGTCTCCGGCCACCGGCCGGGCTCGCACCAGCGCCTGGCGCTCCCACGTCTGGGCCCAACGCCCGTAGTACGCCCGGAAGCTGTCGAGGCTGCGCGCCAGGGGCCCGTGCTTGCCTTCCGGTCGAAGGCCGGTGTCAAGGGTGTAGACGCGGTTGGCGGGCGTCGTTCCCTTCACCAGGCTGATCAGGGCGTGGGCCACCTCCTGGGCGGCGGCGAAGTCGTCCGGGGTGGTGCTGTCGTAGACCAGGACCACGTCGAGATCGCTGGCGAAGGCCAGCTCCCCGCCCCCGAACCGGCCCATGGCCACAACGCAGACCGGTAGCGGCGGGTCGAGTTTGGTGAGCGCTCCTTCCAGCGTGGCCTCGGCCAGAGCGGTGAGACCGGCGGCCGTGGCCTCCACGTCACTTTGTCCGAGCACGTCTCTGGCGGCGATGCGCACGACCTCCGCCCGCACCATGCGGAGCAGGCCCTGCCGGCGGGGGTCGACCTGCTCGCGCTGGTGCAGCAGCGAGCGGACGCGGCCGAGGAGCACCTCGCGGCTGCGTGGGACCAGGTCTCGGTCGCGCCCCAGCGCGGGAATCAGATCGGGGTGGTGCTCGAAGCCCGTGATCAGGATGCGGCTGGTCCCGCACAGCAGGCACAGCCGGCGCGCCGCCTCGGGTGATTCGCGGAAGGTGCTGACGAGCTCGGACGTGTGATGGCTGCTGCTGAACAGCGTGCGCAGCCCGAGCAGCCCGAGGTCGGGATTGGGGGACTCGGACAGCCAGCTCAGCACGAGGGGCAACGCCTGTTGCATCAGGCGGGAGGTGCGGGTGAGACCTCTGGTGAGCTCGGCCATGGCCTGCCTGGTGCGCTCGGCCTCGGCGAAGCCGAAGGCGGCCAGACGGGCCTGCACCGCCTCGGGCGCCATCGGCGAGCTGCCCACGAAGGCCTCGAGCAGGGGGCGGAAGAAGAGGCGTTCGTGGATCGGCCGCACGGTCGCCTGGTGAGCGCGGAGGTCGTTCTCGAACCGCGACAGCGCTGTGTCCTCGGCGTCGTCCCGGTAACCCATGCCGCGCGCCAGTGAGGCTCGCGCCGCCGCGTCCACCGGCACGGCGTGGACCTGCTGCTCGTCCACGAGTTGCAGGCGGTGCTCGACTTTCCGGAGGAAGCGGTAGGCCTGGTTCAGGGCAGAGGCGTCGGCGGGATCGACGTAACCGGCCGACCCCAGCTCGGCCAGGGCGACGAGCGTCGTCGGAGAGCGCAGGGCCGGGTCGTGGCGGCCGTGCACCAGCTGGAGCAGCTGCACGGCGAACTCCACGTCGCGGATGCCGCCGCGCCCCCTCTTGATCTCCCGGTCGAACACGCCTCGCCGGGCCAGGTCCTCCTCGGTGCGCGCCTTCATGGCCCGCACCCGGCGGAGGTCGTCGGCGTCGAAGGCACGCCCCCACACCCGCTCGGAGGCGGCGTCCACGAACGCGGCTCCGATCTCGGGGTCACCCGCCACGGGCCGAGCCTTGATTAGGGCCTGGAACTCCCAGGGCTCGGCCCAGCGGTCCCAATACGCCTCGAACGAGGTGAGGGCGCGTACGAGGGGCCCGTTGCGCCCTTCGGGCCGGAGGTTGGCGTCCACGCGGTAGCACTGCCGGGCCACCTCCATGACCCGCCGGGCGTCCCCTTCGCCGACGAACATCACGTCTATGTCGCTGGCGTAGTTGAGCTCCCGACCGCCGAGCTTGCCCATGCCGATGACCGCCAGGCCGTCGCCACTTCCCTCACCGGCCAAGCGGCAGGAGACCTCGAGGACGCGTGCCGCTACGGCGCTCAGATCCGCCACCACGGCCTCCAGGGGGTCGAGGCCGAGGAGGTCCCTCGCCGCGATGCGGAGCAGCTCACGCTGCTTCCAGGTCCTCAAGCCGGCCACGCTCTCCCGGGGTTCCGCCGGCTGGACCAGATCATCGAGCTCGACGGCGTGGTCCAACTCGGCGAGGGCGGCGATGGCCGCCCTGTCGCGCATCAGGAGCCGGGTGAGCGACCGGCTGGCGGCGGTGACCAAGGTGACGGCCTCGAGGAGCCGGGGATCGGAGCCGAAGCGCTCTTCCAAGCCGGCATGGGAGTCCACGAGCTGGCGCAGGGCGGCAACGGCCACCGCAGGCGGCGAGAACCGTTCGATGGCCTCGTCGACCGAGGTGCTTGCCACGCCCAGAGTCTCGCAGCCGGGAAGCGCTCACCGTTCGGGTCGTAGTCTGGAGCTGCCCATGACCCGGCTCCGTGTCGCCGCATGCCAGCTCAACCCGATCGTGGGTGACCTGGAGGGCAACGTCACCAGGGTGCTCGCCGCCCTCGAGGAGGCCGAAGCGGCGGGCGCCGACCTGGCCGTGTTCCCGGAGCTGGCCATCACCGGCTACCCACCCGAGGACCTGCTGCTCAAGCCCCAGTTCGTCGAGGACAACCTGGATGCCCTCGAGAAGCTGGCCTCTCAGACCGGGCGGTGCGCGGCCGTGGTTGGTTTCGTCGACCGGGCGCGGGACCTTCACAACGCTGCGGCCGTTTGCGCCCATGGAGCGGTGCAGGGCCGCTATCACAAGCGCGTGCTGCCCAACTACGGCGTCTTCGACGAGCAGCGCTACTTCACCGCCGGTGACCCCTCGACGTCGCTGTTCCTCATCGCCGGGGTGCGCTGCGGCGTGTCGATCTGCGAGGACGTGTGGAGCCCAACCGGGCCGGTCGCAGAGCAGGCCGCCGGAGGAGCCGAGGTGGTGGTGAACCTCAACGCCTCGCCGTACCACGCCGGGCGCGCCCAGGAGCGTGAACGCATGCTCGCCACCCGCGCCGCCGACGCCTCGTGCGCCCTGGTGTACGTCAACCAGGTCGGCGGCCAGGACGAGCTGGTCTTCGACGGTGCGTCCATGGTCTTCGACGGGAGTGGGCGCCTGGTCGCACGAGCGGCGCAGTTCGAGG
>JADDQT010000351.1 GCA_016781225.1 Actinomycetota bacterium | reverse complement strand
CAACCGGCTGGCCAAGAGGATGGCGTGGATCCCGCCCGCCATCCCCGCCCCCGACGACCCCGGTCCCTTCGAGGGCTCGCCCGCCCTGCGCTGAGGCCGCGGAGCGAGGCCTCCACCCCGAACGCCTACCTTGCGACGCCGCCCCTCGTGGAGGCCATGACGTCGAGGACCCGGTCCAGCTCCTCATCGGTCATGAGGCCCCGCTCCAGGACGACCTGACGGATCGAGCGGCCCGTCGTCCTGGCTTCCTTGACCACCTCGGCCGCCGTCTCGTACCCGAGGTGGGCGTTGAGCGAGGTGGCCATGGACGGTGAGGACTCGGCGTAGCGCCGGCAGCGCTCCACGTCTGCCTCCACACCGTCGACGCATCGGTCGGCAAGGAGGCGGCTGACGGAGGCGAGGAGCCGGACGGACTCGAGCAGGTTGCGAGCCATGACCGGCATCATGACGTTGAGCTCGAAGTTGCCCGCCGCCCCGCCGAAGGCCACCGCCGCGTCATTGCCCACCACCTGGGCGACGACCTGGCAAACGGCTTCGGGTATGACCGGGTTCACCTTGCCGGGCATGATCGAAGAGCCGGGCTGCAGGTCGGGGAGGTGGATCTCGGCCAGCCCCGTGTTGGGCCCGCTCGACATCCATCGAAGGTCGTTGGCCGTCTTGTAGAGCGACAAGGCCACGGTGCGGAGCACCCCACTGGCCTCCACCAGCGCGTCCCGGCCGCCCTGGGCCTCGAAGTGGTCCCGAGCCTCCACGAGCGGCAGGTCCACGTCCGCCGCCAGGCGCTCGATGACTCCTCCGGCGAAGCCGGCGGGGGCGTTGACGCCGGTGCCTACCGCCGTCCCGCCGAGGGGCAGCTCGCCGACGCGGGGCAGAGCCGCCTGGAGCCGCTCCACGCCGGTCTCCACGGCCCGGCCATAACCCCCGAACTCCTGGCCCAGGGTGACCGGCGTGGCATCCATGAGGTGGGTGCGCCCAGCCTTCACCACCGTTGCCAGCTCCTCCTGCTTGCGCCTGAGGGAACGGGCTAGGTGCTCCAGAGCCGGGATCAGCCCGGTGCTGATGGCGAGGGCGGCGGCCAGGTGGATGGCAGAGGGGAAGACGTCGTTGGAGGACTGGGAGGCGTTCACATGGTCGTTGGGGTGGACGCTCCTGCCCAGCCGCTCCGACGCCAGGTGGGCGATGACCTCGTTGGCGTTCATGTTCGACGACGTGCCGGAGCCCGTCTGGTACACGTCCACGGGGAACTGGTCGTAGAGATGGCCTTCGGCCACCTCGGCGGCCGCGGCGTGGATGGCATCGGCCATGTCCTCGTCCAGGACTCCCAGCGTGGCGTTTTGGAGGGCGGCGGCGGCCTTTATCCTCCCGAGGGCCGCCACCAGCCCTCGGTCGAGACGCAACCCGGAGACGGGGAAGTTCTCGACGGAGCGCTGTGTCTGGGCCCCCCACTTGGCCCAGGCCGGAACCCGCACCTCACCCATCGAGTCGTGCTCGACTCGGGAGTCGGTCATCGGCGCACCGTAGCCCCGCCGATGCCATCCGGTTCGCCGCGCCGGGTGCCGCCCGTTAGCCTCTCGGTGAAGACCGGCTGCTACAACGCCGAACCCACGGGTATGCGTCTCACTTCCCCAATCCGCAAAGTTGCGGCTGCGACCGCGGCCTTGGCCATCGCCGTCACGGCCATGGCCGCCGCGCCCGTCTCCGCCGAGCCCGTGGCGGACAAGCGCGCCGAGGCCGCCCGCATAGCCGAGGCCCTGGAGGAGCAGGGCCGGAAGGTGAGCGTCCTCTCCGAGGACCTGGCCCAGGCCCGCCTCCACGCAGACGAGGTGGGCGGGAGGGCACGAGCGGCCGAGGAGGCGCTTCGCAACACCGATCGCCGGGTGGGCCAGGCCCGGGCTCGTCTCAAGGGCCATGCGGTGGCCTCCTACGTGGAGGGCGGAGAGCTGCCCGCCGTTCAGGCCATGGTGGCCGGCTCCGGCGACGACCTGGCCGT
>JADDQT010000350.1:1889-2131 GCA_016781225.1 Actinomycetota bacterium | reverse complement strand
GCCGGCTGCCGCCGCGCCGGCGGCCGGGAGCTCACCGACGACGTCGGGGCGCCGGCCGCCCACCCAGGGGGACCGCGGCCAGCCGGGGGCCTCGGCGCCTTCGATGCGGACGCCGGCTGACGCCATGGAGCGGGCCAGGGTTGCGGCGAGGAGGCGGTGCTCCCGCCCCTCAGCCAACGCGGTCCTCGGGCTGGGCCTCCCTCGCCTCCCTGAGGAGCCGGCTGAGGTCCTTCCGCAGAGCG
>JADDQT010000350.1:0-1822 GCA_016781225.1 Actinomycetota bacterium | reverse complement strand
AGAGCGCCTGGGCGAGCTCGAACTGCTCGGCCACCGGCCGGTCGTACAGACCGAGCTCCTGGAGCACCCGGTGCACCTGGAAGTAGTCGTGGTGCTTGTGGTGGGCCTTGGGGTCCGCCTCGTAGGCCTGCACCCGCTCGGGGGCGCCGTGCTCCTCCCGGAGGAGGTGGACCATGGCCATCCGCCGGTAGCGGATAGCGCCGGGGGAGCGGCCGAGCTCCCGGCCGAGCCCCTCGTAGGTCTCAGAGGGCGCGGCCAGGATCACTCTGGCCGTCTCGGCGTCGGTCCAGCGCTTGCGGAACTTGCCGGCGAGCTCTACCTCGACCTCGTCGGCCATCCGCTCCCAGAAGCGGCGCCTGTCCGCCTCCACGAACCTCAGCGCCTCCGGGTTGAACTGGAGCCGGCGCGGGCGGCCGTCGCCGGCCTCGCCCGGACCGCTCACGACGCCGCCTTCCGGACCTGCAGCTTGGCGAGGCGGTCGTCGTTGAACACCGTGAGCTGGTCAACGCAGTCGAGCACGCGCTTCACGGCGGAGCCCTTGTCGCCGGCGTCGATATCGCTGATGGTGCTCAGGTCCGTGTCGCGCAGCGCCTTCACCGACGACTCCACGCCCTCGATGGCCTTGAACAGCGCCTTGACCGGGTCGGCCAGCGCCTTCCTGGATGCTGCGTTCTTCTTCTTCTCGGCGTCCCTGCGCTCGTTGACCACGGCCCTGATCCGGGTCTCGAGCTTGCGGGGGTCCTTGACCACCTGCTTGTCGACCTGGTCGACGATCTCCTTGGCGATGCGGTACTGCTCGTCGGGCTTCATGCGCCAGGAGCCCTTGGTGCCTGCAGACGCGTAGTCCGCGATCACCCTCAGGTGGGCTTCGGTGAACTTCTCCGGGTGCGCCTGCACGACGTCGAGCACCCGCTCGTCGATGTTCAGATAGCGCAGGGTGTCGGCCACCGTCTCCTCCGTCTCGCCTTCGAAGGCGGCGGCCACCTGGGCGACGTCGAAGCCGAGCTCCTCCATCAGCGCCTCGTAGGCCCTGGCCCGTTCGATGGGCAGGAGGGGCTCGGCCATGTTGGCGGCGTAGAGGTGCTGCTGGATCAGCAGCTCCCGGTCCTCGCCGGGCGGTACGGCATAGACGTTCGCCCGCAGGCTCGCGAGCTTCCCCCGTGCCGCGGCCAGGGTGCGGCGGTGGCCGTTGATGACCTCATAGGAGCCGTCGTCGTCGTGGAGGACCGAGATCGCGTGGATCTGGCCGTTCTTGACCATGCTCGTGAGCAGGTTGTCGATGCCCTGTTCCGCCGTCTCACGACGGACCTTCTGGGCCGAGTGCTTGATCTTCGAGAGCGGGACCTGGACCCCGATCTCCTTCAGTTCGAGAGGCATGTGCCTTCCTTCCTTTCGGTTCTTGCCGTTCTTTCTTGTGTCAGGTTGTTCTTGCAGTTGCGCGCCCCCGATGGCGTGTGGCATGTGGTCCCGCTGCTCAAGCCAGCCGCACCACCTCCATCCGCTCCGCCAGCGCCCGGCCGGCCTCCGCCAGGCCCGAGATGACCTCGCCGTTAGGGCCCTGCAGGAGCGTCACCAGGGTCTCGTCGGGCATGGCCGAGTAGACCTCGAACGCCCGGCGGGCGCTGGCAAGGTCGGCCGCGCCGCCGGAGGCCCGCACCTCTGTGGCGCCGGCGCCGGATCCCGGATCAGGCCCTGTCGGTGAAGGTGTCCTTGAAGGGCAACTTGCCCCCTGCTGGGCGAGGCGCCGCAGCTGGCGCACTGACATGCCCTCGGTGTAGGCCCGCCTCAGAAGCTCCGCCCGGGGTCCCGGCGGCACCCGAGC
>JADDQT010000349.1 GCA_016781225.1 Actinomycetota bacterium | reverse complement strand
GGTGCTCACCAGGGCGACCAGGCGGAGCCCGTCAGCGGACGAGCGGTCGACGTGGACCGGGCCGAGAAGGCGGTGGTCGCCGCCCTACAATGCTGCGACCATGTCGCGATCCCTGATCGAGCGGCGACTCCGCGAGGTAACCGGCCGGCTCCAGCGGGCACGGTCCGAGCTGGTGGTGTTGGACGAGCAGCTCGAGTTCTTCAGCGAGGCCGCCGCGGAGGCCCGTATCCGCGCCCTCGTCTCCGAGACCCCGCTGGCCGATCGCGAGCACGCCGAGGCGCAGAAGCACGCCGACGCCATGGTCCGCAGCCGGGCTGCGGTCGCCGCGTCGATATCCGAGCTCGAGCGCTCGGTGGACGACCTTCTCGGCCGGCTCGAACCCCAGCCCGACCGCAGCTAGCGCACATAGGAGGAGGGCTCATGGCTGTTCGCGTGGTCGTGGCCGAGGACGAGGCCATCATCCGCCTCGATCTCAAGGAAATCCTGGAGGAGGAGGGCTACGAGGTGGTGGGCGAGACCGGTCGGGGAGATGAAGCCGTGCAGCTCGTCACCGACACCAAGCCCGATGTGGTGATCCTCGACATCAAGATGCCGGGAAAGGACGGCCTGGCGGTTGCCAAGGCCGTCACCGAGGAGCGGCTGGCGGCAGTCCTGATCCTCACCGCCTTCAGCCAGCGCAACCTGGTGGACGAGGCCGTCGACGCCGGGGCCCTGGCCTACCTGGTGAAGCCCTTCCAGAAGGCGGAGCTCGTGCCCGCCATCGAGATGGCCCTCGGGCGATTCCGCCAGATACGCGATCTCGAGAGCGACAACCGAACGCTCGAGGACCAACTGGAGACCCGCAAGATGGTCGACCGGGCCAAGGACATGCTCATGGACCGCCACCACATGGCGGCCAACGACGCCTTCTCGTTCATCCAGCGCAGCGCCATGCGTGAGCGTCTCACCATGAGGGTCACGGCGCAGCGGATGCTGGACGGCGACCTCGAGCCACCGGTGACTGGCGAGACGCCGGTCGTTTGAGATAGACCTAACCGGCCCTATTAGGCGTCCCTAAAGGAGACATGGGTGCCCGCTAGAACGGTAATGGCAGCGGTGTTGCTCGCAGTGCTCGCCGCCTGCGGCAACGGTGAGGACCGGCCCAGCACCGGCGGCAGCGCCTCGGGCTCGGGCACCGGGGCCAGTGGGTCCGCCAGCCACACCGGTGACCACGGCGGCAAAGGTGCCGGCTTCCCGGAGTCGGAGGCCAACTCCGTGGTGAGGGCCACCCTTCGCGACTTTGCCTTCGAGAGCGTCCCCCGCACGGTCAAAGGCCCCAAGGTGTACTTCGAGGCCACCAACCAGGGGCCCACCGAGCACGAGCTGGTCGTGATGGACGAGGCGGGCAAGGAGCTCGGGGAGATCGAAGCCTTCGCCAAGGGCAAGGACTCCAAGCCGCTGTCGCTGGAGCTCCAGCCGGGGCGCTACAAGCTGGCCTGCCTGGTGAAGCTGGGTGACAAGACGCACGCCGACCTGGGCATGGAGGCGTCCTTCACCGTCGAGTGACGGCTTCGACGCGAAGCGTCCTGCACCGGGGTACGTCCGGCACCTCCCGGTCGGCAGGGCCGCTCGAGGAGGTGGCCGCCCGAGCCTGGAACGTCCTCAACGAGGGCCAGCCCTTCACGGTGGTCTTCTCCTTCGCCGTCCTGCTCCTGACCGGAGCGTCGCCGTTGGCGATGATGGGCGCCGTCCCGCTGGCCCTGGCGTGGTGGCGGCACGCCTACCCGCTACACCTCCGCGCCATCCTGTGGGTCCTCTGCGCCGCCATCGTCGTGGTCGTCGGTGGCTTGCCCGCCGGCCCTGCGCTCCTGGCCCTCGGCGCCTACCTCCTGTTCACCGTCGTGCTCTGGGGCAGCGTCTACTACCACCTGCGACTGGGGGCACCCTGGACCAACTTCACCCGCTTCTGGCGCCTGGTCGTCGAGAATCCTGACCCCACCTCGGGGAACTTGCTGGAGCAGCTGCCCAAGGTTGCCGCGCTGATCGCCGTGGGCCACACCGCACGACCCGTGCCTCTGGTCGCCACCACCGCCGGCCTCGGTGCCTGGGC
>JADDQT010000106.1 GCA_016781225.1 Actinomycetota bacterium | reverse complement strand
GGGCGGCGAACTCGGCCACGTCGCCCGGGGTGCGATGGGCGGACATGACCCGCTCGTCGGCCTCGATGCCGAAGCGTTCGAGCATCTCGACCGCGCCCCGCATCTTGTCCTTGTCGTTGGGCGATCCCATGAGCACCGCTACCTTCACCGCCTACCCTCCGGTCTTCCTGTCATCGCTCGACCGCAGTGGCGGCGATGTCCCCCCGATACTGCATCCCCAGGAACGATATGTGGGCGACCGCCCGGTAGGCCCGTCGACGGGCCTCGGGGACGTCGGGGCCAAGGGCCGTGACGTCGAGGACCCTTCCCCCACTGGTCAGCAGGCGCCCGTAGGGTCCGCGCTCGGCACCGGCGTGGAAGACCGTCACGCCTTCGACGGACTCCGCCTCGTCGACGCCGGAGATGACGTCGCCGGTCCGGGGCGAGGCGGGATAGCCACCGGCGGCCAGGACCACCGTGACGCAGGCCTCGTCGGTGAAGGTGGGCTCTGCGGTCAGATGGCCGGATGCCGCCTGGGCGAGGAGGGCGGCCAGGTCACCGGCGTAGCGGGGGAGCACCACCTGGGCCTCGGGGTCACCGAAGCGCACGTTGTACTCCAGGACCTTCGGGCCCTCGGCCGTGAGCATGAGACCGGCGTAGAGCACGCCGCGGTAGTCCACGCCGAGCCGTTGAAGGGCTGCCAGTGTGGGCTCCACCGCTCGCTCCATCACCTCCTCCACGAGCTCCGGCCCAGCCTCGGCGACGGGTGAGTAGGCGCCCATTCCGCCCGTGTTCGGTCCGGCGTCGCCCTCGCCCAGCCGCTTGTGGTCGCGCGCCGGCGCCAGGGGCACGGCCCGCCGGCCGTCACAGACGGCGAGCAGGGACAGCTCCGGGCCCCGGAGGCCCTCTTCGATCACCACGGTCCGCCCCGCGTCGCCGAACGACGCACCGGACAGCTTGGCCCGGAGGTCCTCCACCGCCTCCTCGACCGAATCGGTGACCAGCACGCCCTTGCCGGCGGCCAGACCGTCGGTCTTGACCACGTAGGGACCCGCCAGGGAGCGGAGGAACCCGACGGCGGGCTCCACCTCGTCGAAGGCGCCGTGGCGAGCGGTGGGCACCCCTGCCTCTTCCAACACCTGCTTCATCCAGACCTTGGACCCCTCGAGGCGCGCCCCGTCGGCCCCCGGCCCGAAGACCGACCGGCCCTCTCTCCGCAGCCGGTCGGCCAACCCCTCCACCAACGGCTGCTCGGGACCTATGACGTACAGATCGGCGTCGATCCCGCCGGGGTCCGTCCTGGTCCGGACGACCTCGGAGGTCCGTCCCAGCACGTGCGCCAGTGCGTGCTCGCGGCCGCCGCCGCCGACCACGCAGACCTTCACGACAGGTGGACGAACTGGTGACGGCTCGGGCCGACGCCGAGCAGGTGTATGGGGATGCGGGCCTCGGCGGAGATCAGCTTCACGAAGTCGCGAGCCTGGTCCGGGAGCTGCTCGACCTGCTCGGCGTCGCTCAGGTCCGTCCGCCATCCCGGCAGCTCCTCGTACACCGGGCGCACCTTGTGCAGCTCCGACTGGTGGTAGGGCGGGTACTGGTAGCGCTTGCCCTCGTACTCGTAGGCCACGCACACCTTGAGCACGTCGAACTGGTCGAGCTTGTCGATCTTGGCCAGCGCCACCTCGCTGATGGAGTTGAGCCGGATCGCCTGGCGCAGCATCGGGACGTCGAACCAACCGACCCGCCGGCGGCGGCCGGTGACCGTGCCGAACTCGCCGGCCCACTCGATGAGCCGGTCGGCCTCCTCGCCGTGCATCTCGGTGGGAAACGGGCCGCTGCCCACCCGGGTCAGGTAGCCCTTGGCCACGCCGATCACCCGGTCTATGTGGCGGGGCCCGACCCCCGCTCCGGTGCACGCCCCGCCGGCAACCGGGTTCGAGGAGGTGACGTATGGGTAGGTGCCGTGGTCGAGGTCGAGGAAGGTCGCCTGAGCCCCCTCGAGCAGGACGTTGGACCCGGCATCGAGGGCCTCGTGCACCATGGACACGGTGTCGGCGATCATTGGGCCCATCCGCGGCAGGTACTCGTCCAGGTAGTGGCCAGCGATGTCGTCGGCGCTGACGGGCAGCCGGTTGTAGACCTTGGCGAAGATCCGGTTCTTCTCCTTGAGGACGATGTCCAACTTCTCCCGGAAGATCTTGGCGTCGAGCAGGTCCTGCACCCTGAGCCCTACCCGGGTGGCCTTGTCGGCGTAGGTGGGGCCTATGCCCGACTTCGTGGTGCCGAGGCGGTTCTTGCCCAACCAGCGCTCGGTGAGCGTGTCCAGCTCCTCGTGGTACGGCATGATCAGGTGGGCATTGCCACTCACCCGCAGGCGCGAGCAGTCGATGCCCCGCGAGGTCAACATGTCGACCTCGGCCAGCAGCGTGGCGGGATGAACCACCACGCCGTTGCCGATCACAGGCGTGATGTGGTCGTAGAGGACACCGCTCGGGACGAGCTGGAGGGCGAAGGTCTCGCCTTCGACGACGATGGTGTGCCCGGCGTTGTGGCCGCCCTGGTAGCGGACGACCATGTGCATCTCCTTGGCCACCAGGTCCGTGAACTTGCCCTTGCCCTCGTCACCCCACTGGGTGCCGACGACCACGGTTGCGGGCACGTCACCGCATCCTAGGGCCAACCCGGTCTGATCGAGATGTGAGCGCCGGGTGCGGCGCTCATGGGTGACTGGGCTCAGCGACGGCCGCGGTAGGGCACGGGCGCCCTGCTCACGGGCACGAGATCGCGGCGGTACTTGCGGTGCGTGCGCTCCACGGCCTCGTTGGCCTCGGCGCGGGCCCGGACCAGCTCCTTGCCCAACCTCTCGTTCTGGTCCTCCAGCTCCATGATGCGCTTGACACCCTCGAGGTTTATGCCGGCGGCGGTGAGCTCGTGGATGCGGAAGAGGCGTTCGATATCCCTCTCGCTGTACCGGCGGCTTCCCCCCCTTGTCCGGGCCGGCTCCAGCAGGCCCTTGCGCTCGTAGACGCGCAGCGTCTGGGGATGGACGCCGGCCAGCTCGGCGGCAACCGAGATCACGTACACGGCGCGCCTCTTGTCAGCCATCGGTCACCTCACTCCACTCCCAGGTGGCGCCGGGGGGACTCGGTCGAAGCGGCAGCCAGCGCCTCCACCGCCTCCCGCTGCGCCTCGGTGAGCTGCTCCGGCACGGCCACTTCCACCGTGACCAGCAGGTCTCCGGCCCCGCTGGACGCCGGCACTCCGTGGCCGCGGACGCGGAAGATGCGCCCCGACCTGGTGCCGGCGGGTATGCGCAGGCTCACCGGAGCGCCCAGGGTGGGCACCTTCACCGTCGCACCCAGGGCGGCCTCGGAGAAGGTCACCGGCAGGCGCAGAGTGAGATCCTTGCCGCTGCGTCCGAACACCTCGTGCTGGCCCACCCTGACCACAACGTACAGGTCACCTGGCGGACCACCGTTGGGACCGATTCCCCCCCGGCCCTTCAGCCGGATGCGTTGGCCGTCGTCCACCCCTGCGGGGATGCGCACCTTCACCTTGCGGGCCCGGCGCTCCACGCCCGAGCCCTGGCAGTTCGGACACGGCGTCTCCACCCGCATCCCGGTGCCGCCACACTGGGGACAGGGCTGGCTGAAGGAGAACAGGCCCTGGTTCTCCGCCAGGACGCCGCGCCCCCCGCAGTTCGAGCAGATGACAGGGGACGTGCCCGGGGCCGCTCCGGTGCCCCCGCAGTTGTTGCACGCCGCGTCGCTGTTGACGTTCACCGTGGTGGTGACGCCCTCCACGGCGTCCTGGAAAGAGAGGTGCAGCTCGGCCTCCAGGTCGTCCCCGCGCATCGGTCCGGTCCGCGGCCGGGTTGCGCTGGGCCGGCCACGGTTGAACAGGTTGCCCAGGAGGTCGCCGAGGTCGCCCAGGTCCTCGGTGCCGAACGTGCCGGAGAAGCCTCCTGGTCCTCCCGGTCCTCCGGACCTGGAACGGGCCCCGGCGAAGGGGTTGCCCACCGGGCCCATGCGGCGGACCTCGTCGTACTCCTTGCGCTTGGCAGGCTCGCCGAGCACCTCGTAGGCGGCGGAGACCTCCTTGAACCGGTCCTCCGATCCCGGGTTCTGGTCGGGGTGGTAACGCTTGGACAGCTTGCGGAAGGCGGCCTTGATCTCCTTCTCCGAGGCCTTCTGGGGCACCCCGAGGACCTTGTAGTAGTCCTTCTCGAACCACTCCCGTTGCGGCGCCATCTGGTCCCCCTGGCCCCGTCCCGTCAGCCCTTGACCTTCACCATGGCCGGTCGCATGACGCGCCCCTTCCAGCGGTAACCGGCCCTGAGCACCTCGACCACCTCGGGGGCGGTGTTGCCGCCGTCGCCCTCCTCGTGCAGCACCGCATCGTGCTCGTTGGGGTCGAAGGGCTGCCCCAGCGGATCCACCCGCTCGAGACCACTGCCTTCGAGGATGTCCAGGAGCGAGCGGTAGACGGGCTCCAGGCCCTCGGTGCCGTGGGCCAGCGCCAGGTCGAAGTTGTCGAGCGCAGGGAGCAGGTGGGCCACGAGCTCCTCCGTCGCCCGCTCGATGTGCTCCGTCTGCTGCCTGACGACCCGCTTCTTGTAGTTCTCGAAGTCGGCATGGAGGCGACGCAGCTGGTCGAGGTAGTCGTCGCGCTCGAGAGTGAGGCGGCCGAGCTCGGAGACGTCCTCGGCAATGGCCTCCTCCGCTTCCTCGACGGCCTCGTCGACGGCCAGCACCTCCCGGTCAGTCCCCTCTCCAGCCGCATCGGAGAAGCCGGGCGCGCCGGACTCGTCGGACTCCGACGGCAGAACGCCGCCGGAGTCCGGGGGGTGGCCCGTAGGGCGGGACCCAGGCGGGGCAGGGGCCCCCGCCTGGGAGGGACCCTGAGGGTCAGGACCCGCCGGACAGTCAGTGGCAACGGGCTCCGACTCCGCCATCACGGCCGGTCTTCGTCGACGATCTCGGCGTCCACCACCTCTTCGTCGGCGGGGCCGCCGGTGGGCCCGCCCGCGGGCTGCTCCTTGGACGCCTGCTCGTACAGGCGCTGGGCGAACGTCTGGCTCGCCGTCATCAGGCCATCGGTGCTGCGGCGGATGGCCTCGATGTCCGAGCCGCCGAGCGCGTCCTTGACCTCCTTCAGCGACGACTCCAGCCGGTCCCGCTCGTCGCCGATGAGCTTCTCGCCCTGCTCCCGGAGCAGCTTCTCGGTCTGGTACACGAGGCTGTCGGCGTTGTTGCGGACGTCGGCCTCCTCCTTGCGCTGGCGGTCCTCCTCGGCGTGGGCCTCGGCGTCGCGCACCATGCGGTCGATCTCGTCCTTGTTGAGCGACGACTGGCCGGTGATGGTCATCGACTGCTCCTTGGCCGTGGCCCTGTCCTTGGCCGACACGTGCACTATCCCGTTGGCGTCGATGTCGAAGGTGACCTCGATCTGGGGGATGCCCCGCGGGGCCGGAGGCAGGTCCACGAGCTGGAACTTTCCGAGCGTCTTGTTGTAGGCGGACATCTCCCGCTCGCCCTGGAGCACGTGGATCTCTACCGACGGCTGCATGTCCTCGGCGGTGGTGAACACCTCGGAGCGCCGGGTGGGGATGGTGGTGTTGCGCTCTATGAGCTTGGTCATGATGCCGCCCCGGGTCTCGATGCCGAGGGAGAGCGGCGTGACGTCGAGGAGGAGCACGTCCTTGACGTCGCCCTTCAGCACGCCGGCCTGGATCGCAGCGCCCACGGCCACCACCTCGTCGGGGTTCACGCCCTTGTGGGGGTCCTCGCCGGTGAGGCCCTTGGTGAGCTCCACGATGGCGGGCATCCGGGTGGAGCCGCCCACGAGGATGACGTGGTCGATGCTGCCCCTGCTGAGCCCGGCGTCCTTGATGGCCTGCTCGAACGGGCCCCGGCACTTCTCGACAAGGTCGGCGGTGAGCTCTTGGAACTTGGCTCGCGTGAGCTTGAGGTCGAGGTGCTTCGGACCTTCGCTGGTGGCGGTGATGAAGGGCAGGTTGACGTTTGTCTCGGTGACCTGCGACAGCTCGATCTTGGCCTTCTCGGCCGCCTCCTTGAGTCGCTGCAGGGCCATCTTGTCCTTGGCCAGGTCCACGCCCTCGGTGTTCTTGAACTCCTTGACCAGCCAGTCGATCACCCGCTGGTCCCAGTCGTCCCCGCCCAGATGGGTGTCACCGTGGGTGGACTTCACCTCGAAGACGCCCTCGCCGATCTCCAGCACGGAGACGTCGAAGGTGCCCCCACCGAGGTCGAACACCAGGATGGTCTGCTCCTGGCCCTCCTTGTCCAGGCCGTAGGCCAGCGCTGCCGCGGTGGGCTCGTTGATGATGCGGAGGACCTCCAGCCCGGCGATCTGGCCCGCCTCCTTGGTGGCCGTGCGCTGGGCGTCGTCGAAGTAGGCCGGCACGGTGATGACGGCCTGGGTCACCGTGTCGCCCAGGTACGCCTCGGCGTCGCGCTTCAGCTTCTGCAGGATCCGCGCCGAGATCTCCTGCGCCGAGTAGCGCTTGCCGTCGATGTCGATCTTCCAGTTGGTGCCCATCTGGCGCTTCACGGAGCGGATGGTGCGGTCGGGGTTGGTGATGGCCTGGCGCTTGGCCACCTCGCCCACCAGGACCTCCCCGGTCTTGGAGAAGCCCACCATCGAAGGGGTGGTACGGGCTCCTTCGGCGTTGGGGATCACGACGGGCTCGCCCGCCTCCAGCACGCTGACCACGGAGTTGGTGGTCCCGAGGTCGATTCCGACTGCCTTGGCCATGACGCAGCTCCCTCCAGGGGGTTGTTGGTTCCATTCGAACTTGTGACGGGCCCAACGCTAGCAAAGTTGAGCGTCTCACTGTCAACCTGTCCCGGAGTCCTGTCTATTCCTCTCCGTTCCTATCAGTCCTCGTCCTTCTTCTTGCCACCCCCCTTCTTGCCTCGGTCCTCGTCGTCTTCCTTGCCGCCTTCGGGCTCGGCAGGGGCCCGCCGGGCCGTGGTGGCGGTGCTCGTGGTGGTCGCC
>JADDQT010000105.1:472-7070 GCA_016781225.1 Actinomycetota bacterium | reverse complement strand
TGGGCGCCATCACCCCCCTGATGATTTGGGGCTCCCACCTGGCGCCTGGCCTCCTCGACCGGTACCTGGCCCGCACCAATGTCGAGGCCCAGCAGACCGACCAACCCATCGAGCCCGGTCGACCCGACTATCTGTGCAATCCGCTGCCCGGTGATCACGGCGCTCATGGCATCTTCGACGACGAGGCCCATCCGAGGAGCGCCCAGTTCTGGCTCACCACCCGTCTGCGTGCGTTGGCAGCGCTTCTGGGCGGTGCGGCCACGGGCGCCGGCCTGCGCGGTTGGCTGAAGCGCTGAGGGCTCGGCCAGCCCGTCACCCTCAAGCGGCCATTGCGTCCAGCAGCTCTTGGCAGGCCTGCCCACATCGGCGGCAGCTTTCGGCGCATACCCGGCAGTGCTCCATGTGTGCAGCGTGACGTTCACCGCCTCGTCGTCCACGGGTAGCTCCGCACCGTCAGCGTTGGTGCCGCCTCCTCTCGACGAAGAGCGGCTCCTGTCCCGCCCTCTCCGCCAGCTTTTTCTAGACCTCGTCTCGGCGTCTGGCCACGCTCATCGGCATGAAATCCCAGTCTTGGGCAGCACGATTAGAAGCGCGGTGCGAACCACTCCGGCGCCGGGTAGGAACTACAGCGGTGCGTGACACGTCGACGGTTACGAGGCCAGGCCTGGTGCAGCCAGGAAGACACAGAAGGAGGCCAGCAGATGCGAGTCAAGGATTCGATTGTCGTGGTCACGGGGGCATCGAGCGGGATTGGCCGAGCTACGGCACTGGCCTTCGCCGGAGGGAGGGCAGCCGTGGTTCTCGCGGCGCGGAGAGAACAGGCGCTCGACGAGGTCGCCCGTGAGTGCGAGGCGGCGGGCGGACAGGCGCTGGCCGTCCCCACCGATGTGACAGATCCCAAGGCGGTCGACGAGTTGGCCCGCCGCGCTGTCGAACGCTTCGGTCGGATCGACGTGTGGGTGAACAACGCAGCGCTGACGCTATTCGCTCCGTTCCTGGACGCGCCGCTGGAGGATTTCCGTCGGGTGCTCGATGTCAATGTGATGGGCTACGTCCACGGGGCCAGAGCAGCGCTGCCGCAAATGAAGGAGCAGGGGGCCGGCGCGATCGTCAACGTCTCGTCGATCGCCGGGGTTGTCCCCCAGCCCTACACCCACGCCTATTGCATGTCGAAGGCGGCCATCAGGGCTTTCAGCGCCAGCCTCCGCCAGGAGCTGATGCTCGAGGGCTCACCCTCGCGGAACATCAAGGTGGTGAGCGTGCTACCGGGGACGATCGACACCCCCTTCTTCGACTATACGGCCAACTACACCGGCCGGGAGGCGAAGGCCATGCCGCCCGTCTACTCCCCCGAGCGCGTCGCCCGCACCATCGTCAACCTCGTGCGTGTGCCCCGCCGCGAGGTGACGGTTGGCCCCATGGCCCGGAACCTGGCCATGCAGGCAAAGATGACGCCCGGACTTGTCGAGAAGATGATGGCGCTGCAGGTCGACAAGACCCACCTGTCACGGACCAAGCCGGCGCCCGCCACCGAAGGCAACCTCCACGAACCGGCATCTGGTAGCGGCTCGGTGCACGGCCGCTGGAACGGCAAGCGGCGCACCGCCATCCGCCGAGCGATGTCGGGCACGGCGCTGGCCGGGGTGGTCACCGTTGTGCGTCGGCGGCGCCGCTGACCGGCTGGGACCGCTCCGAGTTCACCGCCGCGGCGGGCACCCGCATTCACGCCGCGGTTCTCGGACCTGCCGACGCCCCCGAGGTGGTCTGCATCCACGGACTCGGCTGCTCGCACCGCTACTTCCTGCCCTTCGCCCAGAGCCTGGCACCGGCTGCCCGGGTGGTAGCGCCCGACCTTCCCGGGTTCGGCCGAACGAAGGGCCCGCTCGACGGGCTCGACGTGCGGGGTCTATCGCGGGCTCTAGCCGACTGGTTGCGGGTGACCGGTCGGAGAGGTGTCGTGCTGGTCGCCAACTCCACCGGTTGCCAGGTGGTCGTCGACATGGCCGTGCACGCGCCGGATGTACTGGGCCCGGTGGTGCTCAACGGGCCCACGATGGACCGCCACGCCAGGTCGGCCGCCCGCCAGGGCGCCCGTCTGGTGATGAACGGTCTGTTCGAGCGCCCGAGCCTCGGGTTGCTGCTGGCCCGCGACTACATCGACTGCGGACCCCGCCGGTACTTCGCCACCTTCGCCCACAAGCTGGCTGACCCGATCGAGCGAAAGCTCCACCTTGTAGCATCGCCGGCGATCGTGGCCAGGGGCCGGCGCGACCCGATCGTTCCCCACGAGTGGGCAGCCGAGGTGGCCGAGCTGCTGCCCTCAGGGCGCCTGGTGGAGGTACGCGGGGCCGGCCACACCCTCAACTATTCTGCTCCCGGCGAGCTGGCCCAGATGGCCCGGGAGCTGCTCGAGTGCTGAACTGGTACCGCAACGGAAGGACCGATCATGCCCCGGGTGCGCGCCGCCCGCTTCGTCACCGATTTCGACTCCTCGGTCAACATGGTGCGAGCGCTGGGCAGGCTCTTCGAGGGCAAGGACCACAGCGGCCTGTCGATGGGCCCCGGCTCCCGCCGCCTCGCCAATCTCGTATCGTCCCCACCCCGGGCGCTTCGCCGTTTGGGCTTCGTCGGCATGGGTGCGTCACAGGGCATCCCCCTCGACCGAGCGCGCTTCATTGACGCCGAGGAGATCGCCCGCTGGGTCACCCAGCAGTACGGCCTGGGTCCCTTCGACACGGTCGTCATCGGCTCCTGCACCGGCGCCGGCCTGCACCTTGCGGCCGCGCTCGGCGCCCCGTTCCTGCCCCAAACAACGCTCGTGGCGGTGAGGGACTTCGCCACGCACCCGGACGACGCCGTAGGGGCCATGCACGCGCTGGCGCCCACCGTGCGCCTCATTGCCCGCAACAATCCGGAAGTCTCCGTGTATCACATGCACGACCCGGCCCAGGATCGCCCCATGCTGCAGGCCATGGCCTACATGCGCCTCAAGCGCCTCCGGCTCGGGCGGGCCTATGAGCGATTCCTCGAGGAGCGCCTCGCCCCCGGCGGCACGATCATCCAGCTCGAGTGTGAGCGCACGTGGCGGACGCGGGCTGTGGGCGAGCGGGCTCACTTCCAGTTCGGTGCGCTGGGCGGCGTGGCCGAGGAGGAGTACCACGACAACGGTGCGCGCATCGCCGAGTACTTAGAAGCGGAGGGCTCGCCCAGGCGGAAGTGGGAGCCGCCCGAGCCGGACGCCCGCCGGGCGGAGGCCGAGTGGGGCTGGGATCCCGCCCTCGGCGAGGACGTGGAGAGGCTCGCTCGGCGCTACGGCTACAGGTTGCAACGCCTCGTGATGGAGGAGCCGCAGGATCTCAGCGCCCTCGTCGCCGACTTCCACCGCTGGTGGTATCGGCGCATCGGCGTGCCATCCGGGCGACTGTTGGTGGAATCGTACGTGCAGTGGGACCCGTACTGGGTCCTTCGCCTGGGCGTCGTCCCGTTCTGGCTCCGGTTCAACATGCAGCCTTCATACGAGGACCTCCAGACCTACCTCAACCACGCCGAGCCCTACGACGACATCTACCTCAACCTGTTCTCCCAGGGACTGTGGTCCCCGGGGGTGGTGCCCCTCGAGAAGTGGCGCGAGCTCATCAAGTCCAAAGCCCGCGAACACGCGGAGATCATCGGCGTCGACGAGAAGGCCTATCCCCTCGACACCGGCAGCACCATGCGATACCAACCGGCGTTCGAGGCACTTCCGTTCCGGCACCCGATCCCGCCGCCGGTAACCGTCGACGACATCGACGTCTTCCTGGAAAACTCACGGAAGGACTACGCGAGAGTCCGCTGGGTGTGATCAGCGAGTCGCAGCGCTGGTCGACGTAGGCGCAACGCGGCTGGCTTTTCACCATGGGCCCCGTCCAGGCCGCGACCTCGAACCCCCCATTCTGGGAGATCCGCACCATGAAGAGGCGGTTGAACCCCTAAGCCAGTGATGGTGGGTCAAGCCTCTTGGCTGTGGCGAGGATGCCCACGGCGGGACGACGCTCCTCGCCTGGGGCCCGGGATTGCGAGCGATGGCGTCTCCGACGTTCGACTCAAGAAACTCGGTGACCGTCGCACCATGGGAACGGCCGAGCTCGAGCAACGGAGTGTCTCCTTCAGCCCGTCTACCCGAGTGCTGGTACGAGCGCGGGGTTGCAGCGCGGTTCGCTCGTGAGGTGTCCGAGAACCAGAACCCTGATCCGCCCCATAACGCTCGGCCGAGGCTGATCGGTGGGTAGCTCCAACGTGCCGGCTCAGGGCGCACCGTTGGCGCGAAGTAACCGGCGGTGCTGAGTGGCTTGGCCGCACGAGTTCGTTCACCGGCAGCGCCGCGGACGGAACCCCGCGTGTTACCTCGCGCCGCACTCGTGTCCGAACCCGTGCCCGAACCCGTGCGGGCACCGCGGCTGGCTTGCAACGGTTGCCCCGTGAGGTGAGGGCGACGATCCTCGCCACCCAGGTGTCCCTCGCACCCGGCGATTACGGGACGGCCGCGGCAACTCGGTGCTCCGTCATTTGGGGACCGATCGACGGTGCGGCTGAGCGAACATCGGGGCGCCGAAACGCAGGAACGGCACTGCTCCATACTTCGGTCTCTCGCGTCGTGATCGATCTGCGGAATCCCGCTCACCAACAGCCACTCTCCTCGCGAAGAACAGTCTCAGTTGGGTTGTTTCGAATTGGGTGCTCAGCAGTCGGGGTGTTGCGGGTTCAGAGCGCATTTCCGCCCGTAGTCCTCTTCGCCTTTAGCGATCACATTTACGGCTGGCGTCATGAGGACGGCGACTAGCCCCAGGGCGATCGCCGCCACGGCCCAGTCACGAGCCGAAGATCCTGTCAGCGCACGCCTTCGGCCTACAACCCCAAGACCGACAGCGACGGCGCCGAGAGCAATCGACGGCACCCACAGCCAAAACCCGAACAAGGCGGCGAGCACCGCCAAGACCCCGCAGACAAAGCTGGAAGCCGCCGCAGGGTTGGTGCCGAGCTCGCTGGATGAGTCCATGGCGTCGCCTTCCTTCTGCTGGCCAACGATAGCTCCGGTGACGCTGCAACACCGAGTCCATTCGCGAACCGCAGTCACCGGGTCATGGCGGGCGCGAGCGAGACGAGAACCGAGAAGGAGCGCAGGTAACGGTGAAGGCTATGCCCGTCGGCGCCTCCACTGACGCCATCGGTCCGCGTTATCCGTCGCCACACTGGTGTCCGAAGTCGGGCGGTCAGGTTGTTCATCCCGCGGGTTCTGCTCGGCACGCGACACACGGGGTGTCTGCCTGTGCGGGGCGCAGGGAGACTCCCGACAGGGCAGGATGCGCACGTGACGATCGATGGGCGGGAAGGTCTCGAGCGCGAGGAAGGGCTGGTCTGGTCCGTCGAGGAGGCGTACGACCGGGCGTGGTGTTCCGGAGACCTCAACGCGCTGATGAAGTGCCTCAGTCACGACGCCGTTCTGGTCAACCCGCGGGGACGGGTCGCTGTCGGCCACGACGCTATTCGGCAGGCTCTCGGGTCGTTCCTTGCTGGTGAGGCGAAGGGATCCCGGCATCGCAGCACGTTGGATCGGATCATGTTCATTCGTCCGGACGTAGCTATCGTCGACGGTCACGCTTCGATTTCGCTTCCGGAATCCGAGCACGTGTTGGAACATCCGTTCACCGATGTGCTCGTGAGAGATGACGAGGACCACTGGGTAATTGCGCAGGTGCGCGCGTACCAGTTCGAAGCCGGCGCGTAGCTGCCATCGGACAGGTGCCGGGACTCGCCCTCGCGACCGGATCGCCATCCTGTGCGAGCCGGGCGATGCGCCCTGACACCGACTCGCCGTGCGATCGCCGGCGGTGCTGAGCGGCTTGCCCGCACCAGTTCGCTCACCGGCGGCACCCGACGGATCCCGCGTGTTACCCAGCGCCGCACTCGTGTCCGAAGTCGGGTGGTTGCCCGCTGCTCCGGCTGGGTGAGCGACCGTCATGACAGGGCACCCAGAGCCGTCTGATCGGTTACGACTGCACAACAGAAAACTGACGAGCGGCTGCCAGCGCGTGTGCGAACCTGTGGGCCATGCGGAACGGCCCGGAGTTCGTGCGACTGCAGGCCACATACCGCGGGCGCCTCGGTGTCGAAGTCGGGATCTTCGTCGCCGTTGATCACCTTCGTCGCGCTGATCGACTCAGCGAAGACGAAGAGGAGCTGTACTTCGATATCGATGACTGGTTCAACTCAAACCTGCCCAACCCCCCGTTCTACGAAGATGGCAACTCGGTTGGTGCTGTCACATGGTTCAGGCGATCCGGGAGCGCCGAAATGCTCAAGCGGCTTGAGCCGTTGTGCGACATCCTCACGAAGTACGGCGTCGAGTGGGTTGCAGCAGAGTCATCAGACCCAGGAGACGTCATCTACGAGGACGAGTTTCAAGTTGGCGTGATCCCGCACGCGCGGAGCGACCCGTCGCTGGCCCCACGGGATCTCGTTCTCGGTCCGACAACTGCCGGGTCGAAGCGCCACCTGGGCAAGAGAGAGGGCAAGAGAGCGCGGCAGCGGCTTTAGAGCTCTGCTCATGGCGCGCCCGAAT
>JADDQT010000105.1:0-357 GCA_016781225.1 Actinomycetota bacterium | reverse complement strand
TCGGCGGTGACGTTGACGGCCGGCCGAGCGGGCCCGGCAACAGGCCGAGCGGGCCCGGCAACAGGCGCTCGGGCCGTTCGACCGGTGGGAGCGCATCACCCCTCTTCCCGAGTCGGCGGCGCATACGTCTTGCAGGATTAGGTCTGGCGGCTGGAACGGCGAGCCGCCGGGCGGAACCGGCGGGGCGTCCCCCGCACGCCGCCAGCGGTGGCGGCCGGAGGACCACCGCTGGCACCACTGCGATGGGGGGGTGACCTCGGCCAGGGGAGCGAACAGCTGTAGCGCGGAAGCGCTGGCGCCGGCGGTGGCGGTGATCTGCGGCGCGGGGCCGATCACCCGCGTCGAGGTCCCGAGCAC
>JADDQT010000104.1 GCA_016781225.1 Actinomycetota bacterium | reverse complement strand
AGCCACGTCCGCAGCGACGCCAACCTTACCCCTCCCGGCGGCTGGTTCCCCGCCGGCAGCCGCTACTTGAGCAGACGGGACAGGCGGCGGTCGGCCAGAACCTTGCCTCCGGTCTGGCATGTGGGGCAGTACTGGAGCGACTTGGTGGCGAAGGAGACCTCCCGCACGCTGTCGCCGCACACCGGGCACGGCTGGCCGGCGCGGCCGTGGACCCGCATGCCGGACTTCTTCTCCTTCTTGAGACCGGCTGCGGGAAGTCCTGCGCTGCGAGCGACGGCGTCGGAGAGCACCTCGACGAGGGCCCCGTGCAGCCGCTTCGCCTCCTCCTCGCTCAGGCTGGCTGCGGACTTGAAAGGCGACAACCGAGCGACGTGCAGCGCCTCGTCGGAGTAGGCATTGCCCACCCCGGCCACCGCCGTCTGAGTCGTAAGTGCGGCCTTGAGCTGGCCACCCTGCTCGCCCAGTGCCGCCCGCAGGGCAGCGGCGTCGAAGGCGGGGTCGAGGGGATCGGGACCGAGGCGGGCGATCCCTTCCACCTCGTCGGGCGCGTCCACCACGTAGGCGGCCAGACGCTTCTCGGTACCGGCCTCGGTGACGTCGAACCCCGCTCCCCCATCGAGGCGCACCCGCAGGGCCAGCGGTCCCTTTCCCGGCTTGGCCCTCCCAGGTGGGAGGGCGTCGTTCCACCTCACCCAGCCACCCCGGGCCAGATGAAGGACGAGCCAATGCGGATCGGCGTGCACCAGCAGGAACTTCCCCCTCCGACCGCAGCCGGTGATCGTGCATCCGGCCAGGGCGTCCAGTGGGGGGTCGAACGTCTTCAGGGCGGCGAAGGCGACCAGTTCCGCGGCCTCGATGGTCCGGCCCGTCGCCCTTTCGGCCAGGAACCCAGCGAGCGACTCCACTTCGGGCAGCTCGGGCACGTCCTCAGATCCCCGTGGAGCCGAAGCCTCCCGAGCGGCGCCCGCTCGGAGGCAGCTCGGAGATGACGGTGAACGCGGCCCGTTCGACTCGTTGGATCACGAGCTGGGCGATGCGGTCGCCCCGGCGAACCTCGTACGGGTGCTGCGGATCGGTGTTCACCAGCAGCACCCGCAGCTCGTCGCGGTAGCCGGAGTCGATCAGGCCCGGAGTGTTGAGGCAGGTGACGCCGTGGCGCAGGGCCAGGCCGCTCCGAGGCTGGACGAAGCCGGCGTAGCCCTCGGGGATGGCCACCGCCACTCCGGTGCCCACCAGGCCCCGCCCTCCCGACGGCGCCAGCGTGACGTCCTCGCTGGCCACCAGGTCGGCGCCGGCGTCGTGCTCCCATCCGTAGGCGGGCAGCGGCAGCTCGGGGTCGAGCTGCACCACCGGCACGGCCAGCACGGGCTCCATGCACGCCAGCCTACGATCCGCCTCGTGCTTGTCTGGATGGACCTCGAGATGACGGGCCTCGACCCCGCAACGTGCGTGGTCGTGGAGGTCGCCACCCTCGTCACCGGCGATGACCTCGAAGTGGTGGCCGAGGGACCGGATCTGGTGGTCGGGGCCCTGCCCGAGAGCCTCGACGCCATGGAGAACGTGGTGCGCAAGATGCACGAAAAGAGCGGGCTCCTCGACGCCATCCGATCGTCCACCCTCACCCTGGCCGACGCCGAGGGCCAGACCCTCGACTTCATCAAGGAGCACGTGCCCGAGCCCCGCACCGTGCCTCTGTGCGGCAACTCCATCGGCACCGACCGCCGCTTCCTCGCCGCACAGCTGCCCAGCGTCGAAGCGTGGCTGCACTACCGCTCGGTGGACGTCTCCACCCTCAAGGAGCTGTGCCGGCGCTGGTACCCGGACGCCCTTCGGGAGGCACCCAAGAAGGGTGGCAGCCACCGGGCCCTCGACGACATAAGAGAGAGCATCGAGGAGCTGCGCTACTACCGGTCCGCCATCTTCCGGTGACCACCTACTTGGCGCTGCTCCGGGGCATCAACGTGGGCGGCCGGGCCAAGGTCGCCATGGAAGATCTCCGCCGGCCGTTCACCGACGGCGGCTGAACCAACGGGGTCAGGCGGGGCGGAAGACTCCCTCGGGGACGCGGCCGCGGCCGGCGAGTACCCGCTGGAGGCGTATGCGGTTGTAGCGCTGGGCGGCGATGCACGGGACGCTGAGGGCCAAGGCCAGGACCTGCATCGCCACGACGTCATACCAGCGGTTGTGCACCAGGAAGAGGGGCCCGGCCCCGGCGATCAGCCAGTGGCCCAGCTCTGCCCGGCGCGTCTCGCGAACGTGGGTGGCCAGGTGCTCGTCGTCGAACGCCGCGAGCGTGGCCTTGTTGAAGCCACCCTCGAAGGCGTCCCCGGCCTCTGGCAGAAACCTCTTCCAGCGCCGGATGCGAAGCGCGGTCACGTAGAAGCGGCCATCTCGCTCCCAGCTCCTCTGGCGGAACAGCCACCCGTCTCGCTCGAGCAGGTGACTCGGCAGGCGGTGCACGAGGTAGCCGGCACCCACCGCGATGCCGGCCCACGCCACCACGTCGACCCCGAGAGCCATCGGCCGGGACAGAACGACCATGCAGCGATGTTCCCACGCGTACTCGCCGCAAAGGTCTCGGCGGTACCGTGAACGGGTGACGAGCTTGGGCCAGGTGCGGGCGGGGCGCATCGATCCCGCCGCCGTGGATGCCCTGCTGGCCCGGGCCCGGCGGGAGGTGGAGGAAGGAGTCCTGCCTTCGTGTCAGATCGCCCTGGCACGCCACGGGGAGCTCGTGGCCTTCGAGACGTTCGGAGACGCCACGGACACCACCCGCTACGCGGTCTTCTCATGCATAAAGGCGTTCGTCGCCGGAGCCGTGTGGGCGCTCATGGGCGACGGAGCACTCGACGTGTCCCGGCGCGTCGGCGAGTACGTGCCGGATTTCGCGGCGTCGGCCAAGGAAGCGGTCACGGTGGAGCAGCTGCTGGTCCACACTGGCGGCTTTCCTCACGCCATGCTGGGTCCTCCCGAGTGGTATTCCCGTGAGAGCCGCCTCCAGACGTTCGCCGGGTGGTCACTCGAGTGGGAGCCGGGAACGGCCTACGAGTATCACCCGACCTCGGCCCACTGGGTCCTGGCCGAGATCATCGAGCGGGTGGGCGGGGAGGGCTACGGCGACGTCGTGCACCGCCGGGTCACCGAGGCGGTGGGGCTGCCTCGGCGGGTGCTCGCCATCCCCGAGGAGGATCAGGGCGACATCGCCACCATAGAGATATGTGGCCAGGTGGCGACCGCGGACGAGCTGGAAGCCGTGCTCGGCGTGCGGGAGCTCCCGCGGGCCACGGACGCCTACGAAACGCTCCTGTACCTCAATCAGCCCGATGTCCGCGCCCTCGGTATCCCGGGGGGAGGCGGTGTAATGCGAGCGGACCACCTTGCCCTCTTCTACCAGGCGATCCTCCACGACGGAGGGCGCGTCTGGCGCCCAGAGATCCTCGCCGACGCCACCGGCAGGATCCGCAACCGCTTCAAGGACCCGCTGTTCGGGTCGCCCGCCAACCGGACCCTCGGCCTCACGCTGGCCGGGGACGACGGGTTCGGCTTCGTCCGCGGCTTCGGCACCGCTGCCTCGCCGCGCACCTTCGGCCACGGCGGTGCTGCCGGCCAGATCGGCTGGGCCGACCCCCAAAGTGGCCTGTCGCTCGGCTTCGCCACCAACGGGGTGGACGTCAACGTCATCCGCCAGGGCCGCCGCGGCATCGACATCTCCACCCTGGCCGCAGCCTGCGTCCTCAACGACTGAGGTCACCGGTGCGCACCAGCTCGGCCAGCGGGTCCTCACCGCCGAGCTGGTTGGTCGCCAGGTAACCGGGCAGGAGCACCCGCAACGACTGCCCCTTGGCGTTCCACCCGAACTCACGCTGGTACACCGTCCGCGGAGCCTCGGCACGTCCGGATGCCACTGACACCGAGATGACGAGGCCCTCCTGGTCGACCGGCTCCACCACGTGGGAGACCACCGGTCCACTCAGCTCCACCGAGTCGCGCCCGATGTCGAGGCTGGCGCGGTAGGCCTTGCCGGCGTAGGACTGCTCGTCCACGACGAAGGTGTGGCGCCGCCCGTTCATCACCACGCTCACCACTACGACCGGATCGGCGGTCGGGTTCTGCAAGGACAGGGTCGTCCGCAGCCGAGGCTGCTCCATGACACGCAGGGGCACCAAGGAGCTGTACAGGGCAGGGTCGGGCGGGTTGTCCCTGTAGTCACCCCCTTCGAGGCGGAACCGGTAGGCCACCCTGCCCGGGTAGTCGTCGATGACGTCGAGGTCCTGGTGCTCGCCGAGGTCGAGGGCGTAGACGGTCCTGCCGTCGTAGTCGTGGGAGTTCCGCAGCCCCGTGAAGGGGTGCAGCAGGGTCGGCCCGTACAGCGGCTGCAGGAACACGATGGCCCGTTCGTCCTTGATCGGGGCCAGGGTGGAGTACAGCATGCGGTCCTCCCTGGTGGCACGAAGGTTGGCCTGTACTCCCCTGACGAGGAGGAAGCCACTGGCGGTGAGCATGCTCACCAGGGCCAGAACCCCGAGGAGCCGGTCGCGCTCCCAGAAGCCGGCGAAACCCCTGGCGGCCAGAAAGGTGACGGGCACCAGGAGGGGGAGGAAGTAGAAGGGCCCGAGGAAGGCGGTGAGGCCGCCGCGCAGGCCCGTGCCGAAGGTGCCCCAGAAGAAGAGGTAGCCGAAGGGAACGGTGACGGCCACCAGGGCCAGCCAGCGCGCCGGGCCGCCTGGCCTGAGTCTCCGCAGCCCGGCGACCAGGAAGCCGATGACCACGAGCCCGCCGAAACACCAGAAGCTGGTGAGGACGACGTGGCGGATCACGCCATACAACCCGTGCGCAGGGGTGAAGATCAGGTCGGGATGGTTGGGGGTGATCTTCCTGTTCCCGAAGCCCAGCGTGTCCCGAGGCTCGAGGATGGAGAACGGCGACCGGAACGGGCTCCCAGTGGCCGCCCAGTAGTAGGCCAGCATGGCTGCCAGTGGCAGGACCGCACCGAGCGCCAACCAGCCGGCCTGGCCGAAGAGCCTCTTGGCGCCCCGCCACCCGGAGATCACGAAGTACAGACCCAGTGGAGCGGCGAAGAGGATGGCGTCGAACGGTCGAGCGAATACGGCCACGCCCAGGAGGAAGCCGCTCGCCGACAGCCAGAGGCGCCCACTCGAGCGCATGCCCCTCAGGAGGGCGAAGGCGAAGGCCATGAGCAGCAGCAGGTTCGAGCTGTAGGGAAGGAAGGTGACGCTTTGGATCAGGAACAACGGGGACAAGGCGAGGAAGGCGCTGGCCAGGGCAGCCTGTCGCCGGTCGTCGAGCACCTCCTTGGCCAACAGGTAGGACAGCACCACGACGCCTCCGGCTATGAGGCCGAGGGCGATGCGGTGGCTGCCCAAAAGGATCCCCACCGCGACAAAGGACGCGTGCACCGGCGAGTACTTGAGGAGGTACTTGTCTCCGGACAGGACGCTGAGCCAGGGACGGAAGGACTCCGGGTGTTTCGGCGCCGGCGGGAACAGGTGCCCGTGAGCCAGGGCATCGGCCTGGAGGAGGTAGATCGCCTCGTCATGGTCGTCGGAGAGATAGGGGAAGACCTGGCGGGAGGCCACGACGGCCCACATGGCGGCCGCCACGGCTAACAGCGCCACCATGAGAGCCGGGTTGCGGACCAGGCGGCGGGCGACATTGCCTTGACCCTTGGCGTGCTCCCTTGGCGCCGGTGGCCCGTCCTGGTCGACCAAGGCCACACTGTGCTCTTGCTGCGTCGGTGTCGACATGGGCGCCGCCCGCAACTGTAAGCGCAGGGCGCGCCTCGTTGCCGGTGCACGAGGGGGGCGATAGGGTGCGCCGACTTGACCGATTTGGTCCTCACCTTGCGAGATTCGGCCAACGCGCGCCGCGTGCTGCTCGGCCTCACGTTCGTGATCGCCACTCTGGCCAGCATCTCGATGGTGAACGCCCAGGTCGGTCCGCCCGGACCCAGCTCCTACGGCTACGCCAAGGGCAGCATGCCGCTCAGCGAGAAGGGCCTGGGAGCCCTCGGAGCGGGCATCGGCTATGGCCTCGCCGCCGTGGGCCCGGGCATCGGCATCGGGTACGTGGTGGGGAAGGCCATCACCGCCATGGCCGAGAACCCCGAGTCGTCCGGCCAGGTGCGCACCACGATGTTCCTCGGCATCGCCTTCACCGAGGCGCTGGCTCTGATCGGCTTCGTGGTCTTCATCCTGCTCAAGTTCACCTAGACCCAGCCTCAGGAAGGCCGCCCTCAGGCGGACCGGCCCGGTGCGAATCGAGCTCATTGCCCAGGTCCTGCAGCAGCTCTTCGGCCTGTGCCTCGGTAAGGGGTTGGTCGGTGATGGGCATTGGTCGGCCCTGGCGGCGGATGGCACGGATGACGATGCGGTCCCCGCGATAGCCACGGCGCTCGCCGGCGAAGCCTTCGAGCTCGTTCCAGGCGAGCCGGCGGCGTTGCAGCGCCCGGCGCACGAGGATGCCGTCGGAGCCGACGATGAGCCCCGCCCGCCATGTGTCGACGGCGGTGGCCACGCTCAGCACAGCGCACACCCCCGCCGCCACCCGGAGAGGCGGGGGGAGTGACGATCCCAGAGCCCATATGAGGAAGAACGGGGCGAGGAAACCGATGGCTGCCCCGTTCCCGTTGCGCAGCGAGCGTCGCCAGCGTTCCTCCCCCACAGCGCCGGCTCAGGCGAGGACGAGACAGCGCACCGCGGGCAGTGCCGACGCCGCCTGCTCCCAGGTGGCACCCTCGTCGATCGACACGTATACGTCGCCGGACCGGGTGGCCAGCGCGGCGCTCCCGTCGGGGCCCCCGGCCAACCAGGACGTGTCCACGTTCCCGTGGAACCAGTCCGGGAGCCCGGAGCGGCAGCGTTCGAACGGCCCGTCCGCCCGCAGCGGCCGCCGGTACACCGCAGCCCGGTGGCCTTGGGGCCCGTCGGAGGCGCTGATCATGACGGTCTCACCGGCGACCGCCACTGCCCGGCTGTAGGTGGAGTGCAGGCCGTCGTCGTGGACGGCCCAGCTCCGGCCGCCGTCGTGGCTGGCGGCCAGACCGTGAGCGCAGGCGGCCACCGCTTCGTCGCCGTCCA
>JADDQT010000011.1 GCA_016781225.1 Actinomycetota bacterium | reverse complement strand
ACGGCGTCGACGCCGCCGCAGCCGCCGGTGCGGCGGTGGTGATCCAGCCCGGCGGCGCCCTGCGTGTCGACGACCTGATCGCCGCTGCCGACGAGCACGACATGGCCATGGTCTTCACCGGCGAACGGCACTTCCTCCATTGACGGCCCAACTCCCATGACGGCCCAACTCCTCGACGGGAATGCCCTGCTGGAGACCACCAAGGTCGAGTTGGCGACGCGCATCGAGGCGCTGCTCGAGCGCGGAGTGACGCCCGGCCTGGGCACCATCCTCGTGGGTGACGATCCCAGCAGCGCCTCCTACGTCGACCGCAAGCACCGCAACTGCGAGGAGATGGGCATCGTCTCCTTCCACCAGGCCCTTCCGGCCACCGCCACCCAGGACGAGGTCCATGCCGCCATTCGAGCCTTCAACGACGCGCCACAGGTCGACGCCTTCCTGGTCCAGCTCCCCCTGCCGCATGGCCTCGACGAGGAGGCGGCCCTGCTCACCGTGCACCCGGACAAGGACGTGGACGGTCTTCACCCGGTCAACCTCGGCCGCCTGGTCATGGGCGCCGACGGGCCGAGGGCCTGCACCCCGGCGGGAATCCAGGCCCTCCTCGTGCGCTCGGGCGTGCCCATCGAGGGCCGTCACGTCGTGATCGTCGGTCGTGGACTCACCATCGGCCGCCCCCTCAGCCTCCTCCTCGCGCTCAAGCGCCCTGGCGCCAACGCCGCTGTCACCGTGGTCCATACCGGCGTCGACGACCTCGGCGCGTACACACGCCAAGCCGACATCCTCGTGGCCGCCGCCGGCTCGCCGTCGATGATCACCCCCGACATGGTGAAGCCCGGAGCCGCAGTTGTCAGTGCCGGCATCACGTGGGGCGAGGGCAGGCGGCTGCTGCCCGACGTGGACGAGTCCGTGGCCGAGGTGGCGGGGTGGATCACCCCCCGGATCGGGGGCGTGGGGCCGACCACCATCGCCATGCTCCTGTCGAACGCCGTTTCGGCCGCTGAACGCTTCGCCGGAGCGCCGTAGGCTTCGAGGATGGCCAAGATCGGCGGCCTGCTGGCGGCAGGTCGGACCTTCTCCTTCGAGTTCTTCCCCCCTCGGACCGACGAAGCCGAGCGGTTGCTCGAGAAGACCCTTCTGGAGCTGGAGCCGCTCCAACCGTCGTTCGTGTCGGTTACCTACGGCGCAGGGGGCACCACTCGGGACCGGACCCGGGAGATCGTCAGCTACATCAACCGCGACACGTCGATGACGGCCATGCCCCACCTCACCTGCGTGGCCCACACGTGCGCCGACATCACCGACATAGTCACCGGTTACCGGGACGAGGGATTCGAGAACATCCTGGCCTTGGGGGGTGACCCCCCCGTCCTGACCGAGGGCGAGCCAGAGCCCCAGAGCGACTTCGAGTATGCCTTGGAGCTGGTGGAGCTGGTGCGCTCGCTCGGCGACTTCTCCATCGGCGTGGCCGCCCACCCCGAGCTGCATCCCCGGTCCAACAAGGACCGCCGGCTGGACCGGGACCATCTGGCCACCAAGCTGCGGGCCGCTGACTTCGGCGTGACCCAGTTCTTCTTTCGGACCGGTGACTACCTGAGCATGGTCGACGACCTGGCGGCGCGAGGCGTGGACAAGCCGGTGATACCCGGCATCATGCCCGTCACCAACGCCAAGCAGGTGCAGCGCTTCGCCCAGATGTCGGGGGCCGATTTTCCTCCCGACCTGGCGGCGCGCCTGGAAGCGGTGGCGGACCATCCCGAGGAGGTCCGCCGCATCGGCGTGGAGGTTGCCACCGAGCTGTGTCAGGAGCTGCTCGACGAAGGAGCGCCGGGACTTCACTTCTACACCCTCAACCGCTCCCGGGCCACGCAGGAGATCTACGCCAACCTCGGCCTGGGCCCCGCCGCGGCTTGAGGGTGCTGTCGCCTCTCGGGCCCTGACAGAGTGGTAGCCGTGCCCAGCACGATCGACACGATTCGAGCTCAAAGCAGCGAGGAGCGAACCGCCCGCTGGTCGACGTCCTGTCCGCCGCCTTCGGCGATCTCATCGAGGCCGAGCCCCAGGCTTACCGTCGGAAGTTCCGCAAGATGGCCGCCGACCCGTTCAAGTTCTACCGGGGCTCAGCGCCGCTGTTCTACACCGGCGTAGCCGAGGACGATGACCCCTGGGCCGACGAGCGCACCAGCCGGGTGTGGATACAAGGAGACCTGCACGCCGAGAACTTCGCAGGTGCGCTCGTTCGCCGAGGGGGACAGCGATCGGTCCTTCCGCCTCACTCTGGAGACCACCCAGGGCGTTCTGCACGGCGTCCTTCTCGAGGCCCGCCTGGCCTCTCGCCTCGAGCTTCTCGGACACCTCACGACCGTCGAGAACCATGATCGCCGCTTTGTCGAGGGGTCAGGGGTCCGGCGCCTCGACGACGCCGAGCGGGAGGAGGTGGAGGCGGCCTACGCCGCTATCTGGAGACCATCCCCGAGCGCAAGCGTCATCACAGCATCAGCTATCGGGTCAAGGACGTCGTGGGCCGCATGGACGCGGGCATCGGCAGCGCCGGACTGCGGGCCTACAACCTGCTCATCGAGGGCAATACTCAGGCACTGCAGGACGACGTGGTCCTCACCATGAAGCAGGGCAAGGTCCCGGCCGCGAGCCAGGTGGTCACCGACGACAGAGTGGGGAGCTACTTCGAGCACCAAGGCCACGGCACGGCGGTCTTCCCCGCAGCATCGCCGACGTCGGTCTGGGCTACGGAGAGGCCACCCGCGAGGACCACCAGTTGTTCGTCGACGCCTTCAGCAACGGGCGCATCCCCGGCATGGAGCAGGAGTGAGCGAAGTGGTCTCGACGGGGCTCGGGCTCAGCCCCCCTAACCCTGCAAGGGGAAGCTCCTCCTTGACTTGCTCGATCACCCCGGCCACGCTCTCGCTCTCGCCGTCCAGACCGCCTACGTCCGGCTCGGACAGCTGGGCCGGTGCGTCGTGGCCCGCCTCCCTCATGGCTCGCTTCCGCCACGAGGGCGGCAGCTCGTCGGGCAGCAGGCCCGGCTCACATGAATGACGACAGCGCCGAGCGAGGCAGCTATGAGCGCCTCTCCTACCCCCCCGCCAGATCAGCGAGTAATCCTTCTCATCGCCGCTGCTGACCACCGGCCAACGGGAGCTTCTCGGATATGAGGACTGCTGCAGAGCGGTCCTAGCCGACGAAGGTCGGACGGCCAGCGACAGGAACCGCGGGCGGGGCGACGGGAAGGACCGTCGACCCAGCCCCCGCTGGGGCGACGGGCAGGACCGTCGCACCGTCGCGGGCCGACGGTCGGCTCTGCGGTGCAGGTGCAGGACCAGTGCTCTCGGAGCCATCTCGTGCCGAGGGCGGTGGAGTCGGTGACGCGGCCTCCGAGTAGCTCAGCGTCGCTTTGTAGTTCAGCGCCGTCGGGTTCCCTTCGTCGACGACGACGAACTCGAGCACGTTTTGGCCGGGAAGGAATTCGCCTCCAGCTGCCGCGAAGTTGCCCGGGTCGCCGTTGAACCCACGATGTCCTCCGATGAGGGAGCGGTTGAGGGAGACGGTGGCCTGGTCGTCTACGAAAATCTGCCCCACGAGGGAGGGCGAGGTGAACCCTTTCGGCAACGAGAACGAGGCGCGATAGAGAGACGCAGGCGGCCCCTGCGAGCTGGGACTCACGCTGATCCATCGAGTTCCCTCGATAGTCAAGTACGCCGAGTTGGCCTCGACGACGTAGGCGGGCTGCCACTCCCCGGTCAGGAGGTCGAAGTACTCGTTAAGCGGATCACGGTCTCCGATGGCCCCACTACTCATCAGCGTCGTGGTGGTCTTCTGGGCGCTCGCCGTGGCTACCGGTAGGGTCAGCAGTCCGACGAGCAGGGCTGTTGCCAGCCTCCTCATCAGCCTTCGTGCGTACGCCACCTGGGTTCAGCGCTCCTAGGTCGCCTTCAGGCTGAACTGTACTACGCCGGACCAGGCCGCCCGGAGTCACCCGGGCATCTACAAGCGCCTACCGTCGTCTCTCCGTCGCGACACCGGAGACCAGCCCGGGCGCTACACCGTCGAGGTGAGGCGGCTCCCCGGCCCGGGCCCGGGCAAGGACATCCCCGCTGAGTGGGTGCAGATCGGACGGGACCAGCTCACGCTCGCACCCCGACAGCGAACGCAGGTACCCCTCACCCTTCGGCTACCGAGGAGCGCGGCTGCTGGCCCTACCTCTCGCACCTCATCGCTCGGACCGTCAGCGCCCAGCCGAGTGGTCCGGGCGTTGGCGCTGCCGTCGCCACCAAGCTCACATCCGAGGTGGCGCCTGCTCCTGGTGGTGGTGGCTTCCCCTGGTCGTGGCAGTTCTCGCGACCGGGAGGCCCCGTCAACCACCCAAGCCGTGAAAGGGAAACACCGTGTCCCGCACCCTCTCGACAACTTCGGCCACGGCTTCGGCACCCAGGCCCTCGGACGGTGGCTCGGTGAGCCGGTCGGGGACGCTGCCGCCCGCCTCCTCCGCCGCCCGCTCCAGCCACACGGACGGCAGCTGGTCGGGGACCTGCACCTCTGCCATCTCGGAGAAGTAGATGGTCCATGCCCGGGGCACGACGGCTGCCCACTGGTAGCCCCCGCCGCCGGTGGCAACCCACCGGCCACCCGTCACCCGGTGGGCCAGGTCGTGGAGTATCGAAGCAGCCTCCCGGTAGGCGGCCGTCGTGAGCATGAGGTTGGCCAGTGGGTCGCTGCGGTGGCTGTCGCAGCCGAGCTGGGTGACCAGCACCTCGGGCTCGAAGGCTTCCACCAGGGGCGGGACGATCTGGCCGAAGGCGTCCAGCCAGCCGTCGTCGCCCGTCTGCGGCGGAAGGGGCACGTTCACCTTGGTCCCCCTGGCATCGCCGTCCCCCAGCTCGTTGACGGCGCCGGTGCCCGGGAACAGCGTCCTGCCGTCCTGGTGCAGCGAGATGGTCAGGACACGGGGGTCCTGGTAGAAGATCTCCTGGGGACCGTCGCCATGGTGGACGTCCACGTCCACGTAGGCCACCTTGCCCACTCCCTGCCCCAGCAGCCAGGCGATGGCGATGGCCGGGTCGTCGTAGACACAGAAGCCGCTGGCCCTACCGGGCATGGCGTGATGGAGCCCGCCGGCGGGATTGAAGGCATGCTGGGCCCGGCCGCTGAGCACGGCTTCGGCGGCTGCGATGGAGGCACCGGCCACCCGGGCGGACGCCTCGTGCATGTTGGGGAACGGCGGGTTGTCCCCGGCGCCGAAGCCGTAGAGCATCCATGGCCCCCGCTCCCCGTGCCCCGCCCGGGTGACGGCGTCCACGTACTCCTCGTCGTGCACCAGGAGGAGCTCGTCGACAGTGGCGTCTCGAGCCGGTGTCTCCAGCACCCGCTTCCCGTCCACCATGCCGTAGTCGTGGATGAGCTGGCGGGTCAGGATGACTCGGGCCGGCCGGAGCGGGTGCTGGGGACCGTGGTCGTACCAGGGGGCGTCGTCTCCGTACCAGACCAGCTCGACGCGTTCGCTCATGTCCGTATTGGCTACCAGAACGAGGGGGTGACCGGCTGGTGGCTACGCTCGGCCGATGTCCGCCATGATCACCATGGGCTCCGACGGCATCCTGCACGTCCCCGATGACCCCGTCATCCCGTTCATCCAGGGGGACGGCACGGGCATCGACATCTGGCCGGCGGCGCAGTCCGTACTGGACGCCGCCGCGGCCAGGCACGGGCGCAGCATCGCCTGGAAGGAGGTGCTGGCCGGCCAGCGGGCCTACGACGAGACAGGCGAGTGGCTTCCCCAGGAGACGGTCGACGCCTTCCGTGAGCACCTCATAGGCATCAAGGGTCCCCTCACCACCCCTGTCGGCGGTGGCATCCGATCCCTCAACGTGGCCCTCCGCCAGATACTCGACCTCTACGTGTGCCTCCGGCCGGTTCGCTGGTTCAGCGGCGTGCCCTCGCCCGTCAAGCACCCCGAGAAGGTGGACGTGGTCATCTTCAGGGAGAACACCGAGGACATCTATGCCGGCCTGGAGGTGGAACAGGGCACGGCCGAGGCCAAGCGCCTGATCGAGCTGCTCCACGACGAGATGGGTTGGACGATCCGAACCGACTCGGGCGTGGGCATCAAGCCGGTCTCGGTGACCGGCTCCAAGCGCCTCGTCCGGGCCGCCCTCGACTACGCCGTCGCCCGAGGGCGCAAGAGCGTCACCCTGGTGCACAAGGGGAACATCCAGAAGTACACCGAGGGCGCCTTCCGCAACTGGGGGTACGAGCTGACCCGAGAAGAGTTCTCCGACGTCGCCGTGGGCTGGGACGACTGTGGCGGTGACCCGGGTGATCGGGTGCTGGTCAAGGACGCCATCGCCGACATCACCCTCCAGCAGGTGCTCACCCGCCCTGAGGATTTCGACGTCATCGCCACCACCAACCTGAACGGTGACTACCTGTCCGACGCGGTGGCGGCCCAGGTGGGCGGCATCGGCATCGCGCCCGGCGGCAACATCAACTACGTCAGTGGCCACGGCATCTTCGAGGCAACCCATGGCACCGCCCCCAAGTACGCCGGTCAGGACAAGGTCAACCCCGGCTCGGTGCTGCTGTCGGGTGTGATGATGTTCGAGCACCTGGGCTGGACCGACGCCGCCGACGGCATCGTGCGTGCCCTCGAGGCCACCATCGCCGATGGGATCGTGACCTACGACTTCGCCCGGCTGATGGACGACGCCACCGAGGTCAAGTGCTCGGAGTTCGCGTCGGCCATCGTCGACCGCCTGTAGCGGCCATGGCCGTGCCCGAGGCAGAGCCCGTGCCCGAGCCCACGCCCCTGCACGTCACCATTACCGGGGCCGCGGGCCAGATCGGCTACGCCCTGGTCTTCCGGGTGGCGTCGGGCCAGATGCTCGGTCCCCACCAGCCGGTGATCCTGCGACTGCTGGAGGTGGAACCGGCCATGGGCGCTCTGGAGGGGGTGGCCATGGAGCTGGAGGACTGTGCCTTTCCCTTGCTCACCGGCTTGGTGACCACGTCGGATCTCGACCGTGGCTTCGACGGCGCCTCCTGGGCGCTCCTGGTGGGCTCGGTCCCTCGCAAGGCGGGCATGGAGCGCAAGGACCTCCTCGAGGTGAACGGCGGCATCTTCGGCCCCCAGGGGCGGGCCATCGCCGCCCATGCCGGTGAGGACGTTCGGGTGCTCGTGGTGGGCAATCCCTGCAACACCAACTGCCTCATCGCCCGGTCCAACGCCCCTGAGGTGCCCGAGGAACGATGGTTCGCCATGACCCGGCTGGACCAGAACCGGGCCCGGGCTCAACTGGCGGCCAAGGCCGGTGTGGCGGTGTCGGAGGTGGCCAACGTGGCCATCTGGGGAAACCACTCGGCAACGCAGTTCCCCGACTTCGCCAACGCCACCATCGCCGGCCGCCCGGCGGCGTCGGTCATCGACGACCACGAGTGGCTGAGGGGCGGCTTCGTCACCGCCGTGCAACAGCGAGGGGCGGCCATCATCGCCGCCCGGGGGGCCTCGTCGGCGGCATCGGCGGCCAGTGCCATCGTGGACTCGGTGCGCAGCGTCATCGAGCCCACTGCCGAAGGCGACAACGCCGCCCTGGCCGTGGTGAGCCGGGGCCAGTACGACATTCCCGAAGGGCTCCAGTTCGGGTTCCCGGTGGTGAGCGACGGCTCCTCGTGGCGGGTGCCCGACGGCTTCGAGCTGGACGACTACGCCAGGGAGAAGTTGCGGATCACCACCGAAGAGCTCTTGGAAGAGCGGGAGGCGGTGCAGGAACTGTTGGCCTAGCCCGCTCGCTTGGGCGAGATGGCGTCCAGGAGCTCGGGGAGGCGCTCCTCGGCCCTGCGAGCGGCCATGGCCAGGCTGGCGCGCCACAGGAGGTACCCGTAGACGACGGCCAAGAGGCTGACGGCGACCAGACCGGGTCGCCACAGCATCAGCGCCACGAGCACGGCGACGACCACGGGCACGCACAGGAGAGCCATGGCCCCCATGGCGGCGAGGCTGATCAGGCTGGTGGTGCATCCCTGTCCTGTGTTGCCCCCGCCCCAGGGGTTGCTCCCTTCGGGGACGGGCTGAGGAGCGGTCACGGACATCAGGTTGCCGACCGCGGTTTCCACCAGCAGGAGAGCCACGGCAAGGATCGCCACCAGGGGCATGTAGCCCCAGCCGCCCGCGAAGGCGGCCAGGGCGACGGCGGCGATGACTGACAGCAGGGTCCCGAGCGTGACCGTGGAGATGGTCTTTCCCGCCAGGTCCGCCCGGAGGTCACCGCCGGCGGCCACGTTGGTCCAGTAGGGCGGGCCATCCATTCCCAGATGGTTGAGGGACTGGAGGCCGAAGAGCCCTCCTGTGCTCACGGCGGTGAACACGACGGCGGGAACCGCCTCTTCGGAAGAGAACAGGACGCCTGCCAATGGCAGGCAGGCGAGCGGTGCCATCGAGACGAGGGCAGCCCTCCGCCGGGGTTCGCGCCAGGCGTATCGAAGGTCCTTGGCGGCCACCACTCCGGACCGGGTGCGAGGCAGGACGCGAAGCAGGCCCGAGTACAGCCCGGCGGCCCGGGTCGTCGTGGTGGTCGACTCCGCCGTGGTGGACATGCGGTCGAGGGCTCGGCTCCAGGCGACGAGGAGCACAGCAACCACCCCTGCCCCCAGCGCCAGCTCGACGGTAGCGGTGATCAGGTCACCGGTCCCGGCGTGGACCACGGACCTGCCGACCAGGCCCGGGGGCAGCCAGCCGAGCACCTCGCTCGCCTGATCCACCATCCGCCGGTCGGCGCTGTCCAGAAGTCGCCCACCGACCTGGATGCCGACGTTGAACACGACGGCCAAGCTCACGCTGACCACAACGGAAATGTCCCTTGCCCTCCGGGAGCGCAACATGCGGGACAGCGCGGTGATCAGTGCCCGACTGGCCGATACGCACAACAGCACCTCCACGATGACGGCCGCGGCCACGAGCACGGCTCCCGGGCCGAGGGTGGCGAAGCCGACGACGGCACCGCTCAGCGCCACCAGGGTGGCGAGCGGGGTCACGCCTATGATCGAAGCCACCAGAAGGCCGGTCATCAGATGGCGCCGGGAAATGGGCAGCAGCTCCAGGCGGGCAGGGTCGAGCGTCTCGTCGGTCCCGAAGGCGAGGAGCGGTGCCAGCAGCCATGCGAAGAACACGGCCGTGAAGCTCAGAACGGCGACGGGAAGGCGGGCACCGGGCTCAGCCCGGGGGACGGCGGCCAGGAGGAGGAACCCGATTCCGGCTACCGGAACCGCAACGCAGATCGAGAGGATCAGTGCCACCACCCGGGCAGAGCCGGTGCGCAACCCGTTTCGGATGAGGCGGAGCTTCAGCCGGGCGAAGTGCCGAGCCAACCCAACTCCCGGGTGTCCACCTCGGTGGCGCCCACCAGCTCCACGAAGGCGTCCTCGAGGCTCGGCCGGCCACCTCTGACCTCCTCCAGCGACCCCTCCGACACCACGCGTCCCAGGTGCATGACCGCCACCCGGTCACAGAGGCGCTCGACCAGCTCCATCACGTGGCTGGAGAACACGACGGTGGCCCCGGCGTCGGTGTAGCGCTCGAGAACCCCGCGGATGGCCCGGGCCGAGACGGGGTCGATGGCTTCGAAGGGCTCGTCCAGGAACAGGATGCGGGGACCGTGCAGCAGGGCGGCGGCCAAGGCGATCTTCTTTCGCATGCCGTGGCTGTAGTCGACGACGAGCGTGTCGGCCGCCTCCGTCAGCCCCAGCACCCCGAGCAGCTCGGCCGACCGCTCGTCGATCACAGCCTCCGTCATGGACCGGAGAAGTCCGGTGTAGGAGAGCAGCTCCTTCCCCGTGAGCCGGTCGAATAGGCGCAGATCCTCCGGGAGCACGCCTATGCGGGCCTTGGCGCCGCGGGGGTCCTGCCAGACTTCGATCCCGTCAACCACCACCGTGCCCGCATCGGGACGAAGCAGGCCGGTCGCCATCCGAAGTGCCGTGGTCTTGCCCGCCCCGTTGGGGCCGACCAACCCGAAGAAGCACCCGTGGGGGACGGCGAGGGAGACGCCGTCCACCGCTTTCTTGGCGCCGAAGGACTTGGCAAGCTCCACCAGGAGAAGGGCCTCTCCGGCTGCGGCGCCCTCGTTGGCCCCGCTCTCGCCCTTCCCGCCTGCGTCGGCCTGGGCCCCGATGTTCACCGAAGCGGACCCGGCGTCCTGGTAACGCCGATCCGGTGAATCAGGAGGTTGCTGGCACGGGCTCGACGCCGAGTCGGCGAAGGTAGGCCAGCTTCTGCTCGATTGCTTGCTGCCAGGCAGCGAGGTCGGCCTCGAAGTGGGAGCGGTCGCCGTCCTCGTAGGCGTGCTCCAACTCGTCGAAGGCGGCATCCTCGGCATCGAGCAGCTCGCGGTACCGCCTCAGGAAATGGTCGTCGATCACCTCGGCCAACGTCACGTATCGTCCCTTTCACCGCCGGTCAACCAGTCATCGGAGCGTACCGGACGGCGTCCGGGGCGGCACCCCATCCAGCGCTCACATCAGAACACGCACTCCGAGATGCCGTTGGCCTCGGAGAACCTGTAGATCCTCTCGCTCAGCTCCGTGCTCTCTGCGGAGATGGTGGCGTAGCTCTTGTTGTCACGCCGGCGGAGCGAATCGGCGAAGCGCCTGCCGGTTGCCACGTAGGCGTCCCAGTCATCGAGCCAGCGGCTCACCTCCACGCCGTCGTCGCCGGCCACCGGCAGGCCACGCACCTCTCTGGTCAGGCGTTCCAGCTCGTCCGAGGCTCGGTCCACCGTCCCCGCCAGCGCCGCTTCCTTGCTTTCGTCGCCGGTCCGGCGCCGAGCCCGGTCCTTGCGCAGCTCGGGGAGACTGCGGGCACAGGCGGCGTTGGCCTGGCGCACGAACTCCTGGTCCTCCACCGTGCGTGGCGGCAACTTGGGCCCGCTGTCCAGGCCGCGGACCAAGACCAGACCGAAGAGCCCGACGAAGAGCACGCCCGCGGCGATCAGCATCCACCGGCGGGGAGGTGGAGCCGGACGGCCGGGCCGACGGGCGCCCGGCCTCGAGGGCACCCTTGTCGTCGGCAACGGTCTGGCCGACACCTTGTCCGGAGGCGGCGAAGACGACCCGTTGGCACCGGGGCCTGTCGTCGCCGGTCCGGTCTCGGGTGGCCGCGCGTCCTCGGGTTCCTCCGGTTCCTTGCGTTCCTTGGGGCCCTGATGCTCGGGGTCCTGGTGCTCGGTCATCAGTACGAGGTGCGGTCGCGGAGATCGGAGAAGGCTGCGTCCAGGCCCCGGAGCGCGTCCTGGTGCTCGACGAGGGTGGCGATGTCGCCCGTCAGGCGGATCTCGCCGGACATGAGAGCGGTCTGCACCCGTACGTCACCCCTCACCACACCGACCGCCGTGTCGTACGACTGGCTGATCACGGCATCGGCGGACTCGGCTTCTCCGAGCCCGGCCGTCACCCTTCCCTGGTCCAGCCGGACCCAGTAGCGCACCTCACCGTCGGGGCTGTCGGTGACCACCTGCTGGAGGCTGAGACGAGCCAGCCGGGCGGGTGACTGGGGATCCTGCTGCTGCGCCGCAGCGTTGAGCTCGTCGAACCACTCGGCGCTCAGGTAGCGGGCCACGCCGAAGGTCTAGTACGCGCGGGGCATGGTCTCGCCATCGTGGGAGCGGCCCCACCCGGGCCGGCGGGAGTTCTGGGGTTTCGACTTCTTCGCTGAAGACGCCTCCCTCGGTGGCTTCGTGGGCCTCACCTTCGTCCCCGAGCGCCACCGGTGCTGGTACTGGGCCGCACTGGTGGGCGACCGGCGTCCGTACCTACTGGTGCGCGACCTGGAGATCGCCCTGCCCCGCCGTCCCGCCTCACGAGAGATCCGCTCTCAGGCCCTGTGGGCCGACATGAACTGCGAGACGCCGTTCGAGCACTGGTCGATCGGGCTGGAGGCCTTCGGCGTGTCCATGGACGATCCCGACGAGGCGCTCGGGACCGAGCGAGGTGAGCGCGTGGCGCTCGGTCTGGATGTGGAGTGGGAGTCCGAGGGGGAGGTCGTCGGCACGAGTGGCTGCTACGCCCAGCCGGGAGTGGTCCACGGCGAGATCCTGGTGGGGGGCGGCGGCGTGGAGACCATCGCCTTCGAGGGCCACGGGTGGCGTCGTCACTCCTGGCGGGAGCAGGACGCGACGGGAGGCGACTGGATGACCCCGCCCTAGTCCTGGCTGGGCGGCCGCCTCGACGACGGGACGCCCCACCGGCTGGACCACGTAGGACAGGAGGTCGTCGTGGAGCCTCTGCACCGAGCTCCGCTGATGGTGGAGGCGGACAGTGGACGGGCGACCCTGGAGCGAAGCCTGTGCCGCTTCGTCGACCCGCCCGCCGGCCGAGGCCTGGGCTGGGCGGAATGGCTGACGTCCTGACCGACGCCTACCCCCGGCGGAGTGGGTGCTGTGTGAAGCGTTCGGGGTTGGCGCGTTTCGGGATGGTCGGGCTCGGCTGTTTCACGAACCTGCCGATGGGCGACAGCTCGATCGACTGCATTCGCCCACTCGGGGTGGGCTCATGGGTCGGAAGTCAGAGCTCGTCCGTGCGCTCGGTTTCCTTCTGCTCTCCGCCGGCAGGACTCTCGCCGTCTGGAGCCGTCTCTTCGAAGCCTTCAACCTCGGCGGTGCCCTCTCCGCCCTCGGTGGGCTGACGGTCGGGCCCCCCCTGGACGCGATCCTCGGTCATCCCTCTCCCTTCCTACCGAACAAGCGCTTCTTGTTCCTGTTCCCCTCTAGCACAGCGATGCCAGGGTCGCACGCTGTGTCGACCCCTGTCTCCAGCCGAGCCGTACCCGTCGTCGTTTGGGCGCTGCACTTGTCAGATGCCTGGTCAGATGCGGTCGAAGAGCGTCTTGCGCTTCACCTCCTGGATGGCCTGGGTGACCTTGATGCCGCGGGGGCAGGCCTCGGAGCAGCTGAACGCGGTGCGGCACTTCCAAACACCGGAGCGCTGGCTGAGGAGGTCGAGGCGTTCGGTGCCGGCCTGGTCCCTGCTGTCGAAGACGAAGCGATGGGCGTTCACGATGGCGGCCGGGCCCACGTACTGCGAGTTGCCCCAGTAGACGGGGCAGGCGGTGGTGCAGGCAGCGCAGAGGATGCACTTGGTCGTGTCGTCGTAGCGGGCCCGGTCCTCGGGCGATTGAAGGCGCTCGGTGTAGCCCGGATCCTCGGTGTTGACGAGGTAGGGCATCACGGATCGGTACTGGGCGAAGAACGGCTCCATGTCCACCACCAGGTCCTTGATCACGGGCAGGCCCCTGATGGGCTCGACGGTGATGGTGCCGCCATTGCCGCCGGCGGCATCCTTGACCAGGACGATGCACGCCAGGGCGTTGGCACCGTTGATGATCATGGCGTCGGACCCGCACACGCCGTGGGCGCACGAGCGGCGGAAGCTGAGAGTTCCGTCCTGGTCCCATCGGACGCTGTGCAGGGCGTCGAGCACCCGATCGGTGGGCTCGGCCTGCACGGTGAAGGCCTGCCAGTGCGGCTTGTGGTCGCGGTCGGGGTTGAAGCGCTTGACCTTCAGCTCGACGTCCATCAGTGCCATCAGTACTTGCGCTCCATGGGGAGGTAGTCCCCGGTCACCACCGGCTTGTAGGACAGCTCCACCGTGCCGTCCCCGTTCCTCGTGGCCAGAGTGTGGCGCATCCAGTTGGCGTCGTCGCGCAGAGGATGGTCCGTGCGGAACTGGGCGCCGCGGCTCTCCGTACGAGCCCGGGCGCTCACCACCAGGGCCTCGGACAGGTCCAGCAGGTATCCGAGCTCCAGCGCCTCGGTGAGGTCGTAGTTGAACGTGGGGCCCTTGTCGTCCACGGTGACCTCGGCGTAGCGGCTGACCAGGTCGCCCAGCGTGGCCAGCATGGACGACAGCGTCTCCTCGCTTCGGTAGACGAACGCCTTCTCCGTCATCGCCGCCTGGAGGTCGGCCCGGATGCGGGCCACCTTCTCCCCGCCGGAGCCGCTCACCAGGCTCTGGATGCGGCTCCTGACGTCCGCCTCCACGCCGCCGGGCAGATCGGGCAGATCGGTGGAGTGCACGAAGTCAACCATGGCCCGCCCACCGCGCTTGCCGAACACCACGATGTCGAGCAGTGAGTTGGTACCGAGGCGATTGGATCCGTGGACGCTGACGCAGGCGCATTCGCCGGCGGCATAGAGGCCCGGGAACGCCGTGCCGTCGGGGTCGACCACCACCTCTCCGTCCACGTTGGTCGGTATGCCTCCCATGGCGTAGTGGGCCGTGGGCTGGATGGGGATGGGCTCGGTCTTGGGCTCGATGCCGAGGTAGGTACGCACGAACTCGGTGATGTCGGGGAGCTTGGCGTCGATCTGCTCCGGCGGCAGATGGGTGAGGTCGAGGTGGACGGCGTCGCCGGCCTCGCCGACGCCGCGGCCGTCCAGGACCTCGCTCTGGATGGCGCGTGACACCATGTCCCGCGGAGCCAGGTCCTTCACCGTGGGGGCGTATCGCTCCATGAAGCGCTCCCCGCTCTGGTTGCGCAGGATGCCACCCTCGCCCCTGGCTGCCTCGGAGAGGAGGATGCCCAGCTTGTAGATGCCCGTGGGGTGGAACTGGAAGAACTCCATGTCCTGTAGCGGGATGCCCCGGCGGTACAGGAGGCCCGGACCGTCGCCCGTGAGCGTGTGGGCGTTGGACGAAACCTTGAACATCTTGCCGTAGCCGCCGGTGGCGAAGAGGACGGCCTTGGTGTTGAACACGTGCAGGTCACCGGTTGCCAGGTCATAGGCGACGACGCCGCCGACCCGGCCATCCACGAAGGCCACGTCGAGCACGTGCAGCTCGTTGAAGAAGTTGACACCTCTGGCCACGCACTGCTGGAAGAGGGTCTGGAGGATCATGTGGCCCGTGCGGTCGGCCGAATAGCAGGCCCTACGGACCGGCGATTCCCCGTGGTTGCGGGTGTGCCCGCCGAACCGGCGCTGGTCGATCTTGCCGTCGGGCGTGCGGTTGAAGGGGAGACCGAAGTGCTCTAGCTCGATGACGGCGTCGATGGCCTCGCGGCACATGATCTCGGCCGCCGGTTGGTCGACCAGGTAGTCACCGCCCTTGATGGTGTCGAACAGGTGCCATTCCCAGGAGTCCTCCTCCACGTTGGCCAGCGCCGCGCACATGCCGCCCTGGGCGGCCCCGGTGTGCGACCGGGTGGGGTACAGCTTGGTGACCACCGCCGTGCGGCACTTTCCGGCGGCCTCGATGGCGGCCCGCAGACCCGCCCCGCCGGCGCCCACGATCACCGCGTCATAGCTGTGGCGATGGACCTTCATGAGCGAGATGACTCCCTCGTCAAGTCTGGTAGACGTCCACGGTCTGACGGAACGACTCGAAATCACCGAGGTTCTTGATGTAGACGGCGACGCCATGGGCATGAGCCGTGGCCGCCACCAGGATGTCCATGGTCCGGGTCCGTGGCTTGCCTCCCGCGGCGGCCACGCTGTGGGCCAGGGCGCCGTAGGACCTGGCTACCGCTTCGTCCGGAAGGGTCGATGCGGTGGTGAAGATGACGATGGACGTGTCGAGCACGCCTCTCACGAGCGCTGCCACGGATCGTCCAGTGGGCCGTCGAAGGCAGCAAGCTCGTCGATCTCGCTTGGATCAGTGGGCGTGGACAGGACCTCTCGGACGGCCGACTGGGGGACCCACTGCCTCTTGTCGTAGGGACCGAGCACTGCGACGGGGCGACCGTCGACGGTGATGACGAAGCGCTCTCCGGCCTCGGCCCTGCGGAGGATGGCGGCGTTGGCGTTGCTGAGCTCACGCTGAGCGATCGAGTGCACCCTCGTAGCGTATTGCTACGAACCACTGCTCCCTCGACGCTCCTAGGCTGACGCCGTGAGCTCTCGGCCCGCGACGATCGGCCAGCTAAGGGATTCGGGCTGGCACTCGGTCCCGGTGAAGGCGGAGCTCAGGCGCAACGCCGCCGCCCGCCTGGCCCAGGGCCGCCCTCTCCTCGGAGGTGTCTTCGGCTACGACGACACCGTCCTGCCCCAGCTGCAGAACGCACTGCTGGCCGGCCACGACCTGATCTTCCTCGGCGAGCGAGGCCAGGCCAAGACGCGCATCATCCGGTCGCTCGCCTCCTTGCTGGACGAGGCCGTCCCCGTCGTCGCCGGCTCGGAGGTGAACGATGACCCGTACGCACCCGTCTCTCGCCACGCCCGGGACCTCGTCGCCGAGAAGGGAGACGAGACACCGATCGAGTGGATCGGTCGAGACCAGCGCTTCGCTGAGAAGCTGGCCACACCCGACACGTCCGTGGCCGACCTCATCGGCGAGGTGGACCCCATCAGAGTGGCCGAGGGCCGCTACCTGTCGGACGAGCTGACCCTCCACTACGGCCTGGTCCCTCGCACGAACAGGGGCATCTTCGCCATCAACGAGCTCCCCGACCTGGCCGAGCGCATCCAGGTGAGCCTGCTCAACGTGCTGGAGGAGCGCGACGTGCAGGTGCGCGGCTACAAGATCCGGCTCCCACTCGACGTGATGCTGGTGGCCTCGGCCAACCCTGAGGACTACACCAACCGGGGCCGCATCATCACTCCGCTGAAGGATCGCTTCGGCGCCCAGATCCGCACTCACTACCCGCTCGACCTGGCCACCGAGCTGGACGTGGTGGCCCAGGAGGCCGTCCCCCTCGACGTTCCGGGACTCCGGGTGCAGGTGCCGTCGTTCATGAGCGAGGTCGTCGGCACACTCACCCAGCTGGCACGCTCAAGCCCCCACGTCAACCAGCGCTCGGGCGTCTCCGTGCGGCTCACCATCGCCAATCACGAGACCCTGGTGGCCAACGCTGCCCGCCGGGCGCTGCGCCTGGGGGAGAAGGACGTGGTGCCGAGGGTCAGCGACCTCGAAGCGCTGGCTTCGTCTACTGCGGGCAAGGTCGAGCTCGAGGCGCTCGAGGAAGGCCGTGAGGAGCAGGTGATCGATCGCCTGCTGAGCTCGGCCGTGCTCACCGTTTTCAAGCAGCGCTGCTCTCTGGGCGGACTGGCGGACGTGGTGCTCGGCTTCGACGAGGGCACCGTCGTGCATGCCGGCGAGGACGTGGCCTCGGCCGCCTACGCCGACCTGCTGATGGCCATACCCGCACTGCGGGGGCCGGCGATGGAACTGGCCGGCAGCGAGTCGCCGGCCGCGGTGGCCAGCGCAGCGGAGTTCCTGCTCGAAGGCCTGCACCTGGCCAAACGCCTGAACAAGGACACCCTCGCCGGTCGCAGCGCCTACCGGGCCCGCTGAGCGTACTCTCTTTGGCGATTTCTACGCGGGTGGGTCATCCAACGTTGACACAGAGGCGCTCGCCGCAGCGGACGACGTCAAGCTCTTCTGCGAAGAGATTCGCGAAGAGGTGGACTGCCTCGAACGCTTCGGGTGTAGCGATGGTGGCCGGCACAGTTGGTGTCGCATGAGCCACGCCGGCATACGGCTCTAGGGCTTCCCAGATCCGAATGAGCTGAGCTTCTGCTTGTGCTCGTTCGGGTGCTACCCGAAACCGGTACTCGTCAGTTGCCACCCGAGAACTCCTTCCCTTTGCGCTCCAGATCCGGAAGAGCTTCGTCGACGGACTCATCGGGCCGAACGAATTCCCGCCAGACGTTCACCGTCGTCCGCTGCTGGAGCGATGCGAGCTGAACGTTTGCCTGCAGCTGATGCAATGCCTTTTCGACCTCACGCGTGCGCTCAACCTGCATCTCCACCTTGCGTTCAAGTCGACGAACCCGCAATGGAGATCTTCGAGAAGTCAGATTGCAAAGCGATCGCCGGAAGCGCTCACCACCGACAGAGCGAGCGTTGCCAGAACGACAGCACCGGCCGCTATCCAGCGTGCAACCGTCAGTCTCGTCGGACCCTGAGGTTCGTCTGAGGTGCCGGAGGCCACGCCCGCGAGGGTAGGCGACTTGCCTCGCCACGGCGCCTGTGGGGTGCGCCTATCACGGTCGGTCAGTCGCCCCGCAGGATGGAGAGCAGGCGGAGGATCTCGACGTAGAGCCAGACCAGGGTGACCATGATCCCGAAGGCCGCAAACCACCCGTAGCGAGCCGGCACGCCCTGGCGAGCGCCCTTCTCGACGAGGTCGAAGTCGAGTACCAGGTTGAGCGAGGCCAGGCCGATGGCGAACAGGCCGACGCCGATCCCGAGCGGACCCTCGCGCAGGCCGAGCCCGCCTTCGGTGAAGAAGCCGGCGACGAGGTTCACCATCATCAGGAGGAAGAAGCCGATGGTGGCGCCCACGACCATCTTGGTGAACTGCGGGGTGACGCGGATCTTCCCGCTCCGGTATAGCCCGAGCATCACTGCGGTCACGCCGGCCGTGCCCATGACGGCTTGGACCACGATGCCGGGGTACTCGGCGTTGAAGAGTTGGCTGACCCCGCCGAGGAAGACGCCTTCGACGGCGGCATAGGCGACGATGGCGGCCGGGTTGGTGACCTGCTTGAAGATGATGACCAGGGCGAGCACGAGGCCGACGATGGCGGCAGGAAAAGCCAACCCACCCAGGTCGAGGATCCAGGTGACCGCACCGGTCACGAACGCGACTGCCAGCAGTAGCGCAGTACGGCCGATCACGTCCTCCACGGTCATGCGGCCGGTGTGCTTCGAGGTGGCGCTCGGAGCGAGGTACGCCTGCTCCAGGGGGTCGGTCGTCTGAGCCCGCCCGCCTCCGGTGAACACCGGGCTGCGGGTGAGGGCGGGGTTGCTGCTGGTACGCACGTGAGTCCTCCTCGTGAGGCGGACGCGCTGCCCGTCTCACCGCTTAGGTTACGCCCACCCGCACCGCGTCTTGGCGCGACGAGGCGCACGGTCAGGAAGCACCGCCACGTCAGCTCACGAGGGGCTCACCGGCGGGCGCGGGGACGACCTCGGTCATGCATGACCCGCTTGGGAGCAACGGCCGGCCGATCGGCGTCGGCGACCAGCTCGAAGGGCGTCCGCTGGCGCTCCAGACGGGACCGCCGCTGAACTCGAGCGGGGCCTCGGGCGCGTCCAGCGTGGCGAAGGCGGGCTGCGGTCGCCCGAAGTACCAGCCCTG
>JADDQT010000348.1 GCA_016781225.1 Actinomycetota bacterium | reverse complement strand
ACTCGCTGGCCACCCTCGTCTCCTACCACGACGCCTCGGGGCCCCGGGAAGTGCTCTTGGCCACGGTGGAGCCAGACGCCGAGGCCAAGCTGTACGAGGCCCTGGCCCTCTCGGAGCAGAAGCTAGTCCCGGTCTCGGTGGAGAAGGAGGTGAGCGGGCGCCTCCCGGTCGATGAGTCGGAGCAGCTGTATGAGCAGCTGGTGACCGCGGCCAAAGTCGGTCAACCACCACCTCAAGGCCGGAGACGCCGTTCCGGCTCACACCAAGGAGAACCTCAACAAGGTCATGAGCCGCCTCGAGTCGCCCCCCCCGAGCTCGCCGGGGAGACGGAGGAGGCCATGGCCGCCCACTACCAGGCAGCGGCGGCCGCCATCGCTGAGCGCCTAGCCGCCGGGTATGACGTCCCCTACGACCAGGGCGGCCGGGTGCCCCAGGTCACCCGCTTCGAGGCCGCCGGCAAGGTGACCGTCACCGAGTACGTCCCCGGCCCGGCCGAGAGGGTACCGGAGGGGAAGCTGGCGGCCCAGGTGCGAAACGCCACTCGCATCGGCGCTGTGGCCGACGACGCCGGCGTGGCCCACTGGGACGGCAAGGCCCGCTCCAAGGCCAGCGGCAAGGAGTACGTCGTCGACCTCGACGACGGCTCACTAGGTTACGGCGACATGCTCGGGCTCATCAGTAAGTAGTGGAGGACAAGTCGTCGAGTGATAGCCGGCGGTGCCGCGGTGGTCTCAAAGCGCCACTCAGCGCGGGCTTGGCTGCACTCGTGCTGCTCTACCCGTACGAGTGTGTGGCGCGCTGCAACGGTGACTGCATAACGACCTGCCGGTCGCTGGCCGGCCCTCGGCTTGGGGAGGGGGCAGCCGCCGCCCTCGCGATGGCAGCCGCGGCAGTTGCCTTTGCTGTCGTCTGGGTGGTCAGGCGGCACCGCCTTGCAGGTCACGAAAAATGCGCACGAGACCGCTAAAGATCGGCCACGAGAGGAGGTGGCGGCCCTCAGTGGTGAGCCCGCGCTCAACCAGGTTGAAGAACGGGCTAGCCGGATCGCGGGTCAGAGAGGCGATCGCGCGCGAGTCCTCGAGGGCAATACCAGCATCAGAAAGGCGCCGCGACACCCCTAGCAGTTCGTCGTTCGACAGCGTGGTCGAGACGATGGTGCCGAGGAGCGCTCGCCCTATCGGCGTCGCCTTCTGGTTACGATGACGAGTTGGAACACATGCTCGGCAGGGATCCGAGCTGGCACCCAAGCAATCGGGCTGAATCCCAGGCAAATTTCTCCCGCTCTAGGCGTGTCGGCACGCAGGCGCTCGCTATAGCGAGGCCAGCGTCAAGAGATGTCGAGTGGGAGGAGGCGATTCGTAAGCAGGCCCTCACGAACGCCGGCTGCTGGATTGTCATACGTGTGGGAGATACTCACGTCTGCACGGTGTCCGCACCGGCACCTTGTCTGACCGATGGCGCGAATGCGACACCCGTGCCCTCCATCGAAGCAGCGGCAGCGTCCGCTCAAGGTACAAATCACCATGGACAAGCGAGGCGATGATGTGACGGAGGCGCTCCCACGAGCGCTCATCCTCCTCGTCCTGCCTAAGGTCGACCCTATGATCCAAGACGACCCTGACCTCTCCGTCTTCGTTCCAGACGGTCGCCGGGCATGTTCCCGCCGGCCCCTCAAGCCGAAGTCGTTCGACGCACCAACAATCCTCGGGTGGTTGCACCATGACGTGGTGCTCAACACCCAGGGCTTGTAACCAATCGCGTAGGCGCTCTAGGGCCGGATCCATTGGGCTATCGCCAGCCGCCTGATGAACTCTAGGGCGTGCCCACGGTCGTCGCGGGTGGAGACGAGAAGCAACTCGTGATCGTCGCGTGGAGGAAGGCGCACTCACTCAGATTGCCCGGTCCGGAAGCTTGCTGCTCGGGCCAGGGCACGAGCAGTACGCGCGGCGGCTCGATCGCCGCCGAGCGGGACGCGGA
>JADDQT010000103.1 GCA_016781225.1 Actinomycetota bacterium | reverse complement strand
TGGGGCCGGCGCTGATGTACGACGACCAGCGGGCCTCGGCGGAGGCGGAGCGTGCCGGGAAAGCAGGTGGAGCACGGTGGGAGTCAATGGGCCTGCGGGTGTCGCCTTCGTTCGGGCTGCCCAAGTGGGCCTGGCTCCTCTCCAGGGCGACCGAGTCGGGCGAGGCCGGCAGGGTGAGGTGGGCGTGGCATGTGCCCGACCTCGTTCTGTCGAGGCTCACCGGCAGCGAGGTGCCCACCGACACCAGCCATGCGCTCAAGAGCGGTTACGACCCGCTGCAGCGGGAATGGGCCGGCGAGGCCATGGATGCGCTCGACATCCCCGCCAGAGTCCTGCCCGACGTCCGGCCTCCCACTACCCGGGTGGGAACGGTCGGCGCCGACGCGGCTTCGAGCACCGGGCTGCCCCGGGGTTGCGAGGTGCGGCTGGGCATGACCGACAGCTGCGCCAGCCAGGTGGCGGCCGGAGCCGACCAGCCCGGCCGGTTCGTGTCCGTGCTGGGCACCACCCTCGCCGTCAAGGGCGTGACCACCGAGCTGGTTCGAGACCCCACCGGGGCCGTCTACAGCCACTGGCATCCCGACGGGTGGTGGCTTCCCGGGGGCGCGTCCAACACCGGTGGGGCGGCGTTGAAGGAGCACTACGCAGATGCCGACCTGGCCGATCTCGACCGTCGGGCCGCCGAGCATGGTCCGGCCGGCTTGGTGTGCTACCCCCTGGTGGGGTCGGGGGAGCGGTTCCCCTTCGTGCAGGCGGACGCCGAAGCCTTCAGTGAGGGGTCCCCAGGCGACGACGTCGACGGCTACCGGGCCACGCTGGAGGGAGTCGCCTTCGTGGAGCGCCTCGGGCTGGCTCACCTAGCCGCCCTGGGTGCCCGCCTGAAGCCCCCCCTGGCGGCAGCCGGCACGGCCAGCAGGAGCCCCACGTGGAACGCCATCCGTGCCACCACGCTCGGAGTCCCCCTGGTGGTCCCGGCCCGGGCGGAGACCTCCTTCGGTGCCTGCGTGCTGGCCGCGGCAGGCACCATCCACGAGAACCTCGCTGAAGCCACTCGAGCGATGGTGCACGTCGAGAGCGAGGTGGAGCCGGTGGAGGACGAGCGCCAACGACTGCAGGAGAGCTACGAGTCCTTCGTAGATGCCTTGGCCGAGCGAGGATGGCTCGAGCCGCGGCTGCGAGAAGCCGCGTTCACCGATCTCGGGGGAGAGGAATCATGACGGGCGAGCAGCCGGCCGGGGCGGAAGGTCTCACGGAGGAGGATCGTGAGTTGATCCGCCGGGCCCATCACCGTCTGCGCAAGGCCTCTCAGGAGCTGGAGGCGCTCGTTGCCCCGAGGTCCATGCGGGGACGGTGGGAGCCGGTGGTGGCACCCCCGGAGGTCGTGGAAACCGTGCGCTCGCAGCTGTCGGCGGCGTGGGTCGCGCTAGGGCGGCTCCAACACGAGCTGCTGGGCTGGCCTGCTGGGGATGGCTCGGGCGGGCCTGGAGCGCCCGCTCCGGATTGATCAGCTGATCGAGGACCCAGGGCTGTGCTCGTCGAGCACCAGGCCCATCACCAGCGCGTCCCAGAGCTCGCCGTTGCGGCGGGGGTAATGCCGCCGGAGCAGCCCCTCCTGCACGAACCCGAACTTGCGGTACAGAGCGAGGGCGGCATGGTTGTGGGGCCACAGCTGGAGCACGACCTTGTGGGAGCCCGCCGCACGAGCCCAGTCGATGCCTGCCTCCATCAGCGCGCTCCCCACCCCCCGCCGGCGCCACTCCGGCGCCACCAGCATCCCCAGGTCGGCCACGCCGTAGGTCCTGAGGTCGACCCACAGGTTCCCGACCAGGGCGCCACCTGCCTCGGCCACGAAGCGAGCGGCCCGATCGCTCCCCTCCACGGTCTCGCTGAGCTGCCGGCGCCGGGCCTCCCTGTCGACGGGTGCCTCGGTCCCGATCCATCTTCCCTCGCTCGCCACTGTCTCGAGGAGGTCGAGAAGCTGATCGACGTCGTCACGGCCGGCGGGCCGCACCACCTGCTCGGCCTCGCTGGTCTCGGTGCCCATGGCTCCGAGCCTGTCACGTCTGTACTAAGCCTCTGTTGCAACGGAGGAGAGGAGGGCCATGCCCACGGTCACCGTCGCAGGCACCGCCATGAGCTACGTCGACGCCAACTCCGGTGCCGACGCCGAAGGCCCAGCCGTGCTCCTGCTGCACGCCTTCCCCCTCCATTCGGGGATGTGGCAACCGCAGCTCGATGCCCTTTGGAGCCGTCATCGGGTCATCGCGCCCGACCTCAAGGGGTTCGGTGCCTCGGACGCACCCGACGACGTGGCGTCCTACTCGATGGCCAACTATGCCGACGAGGTGGCCTCCCTGTTGTCGGCCCTGGAGCTCGACCGGGCCGTGGTCGTCGGCCTTTCAATGGGCGGCTACGTGGCCTTCTCGCTGCTCGACCGCCACCGAGAACTGGTGGCGGCGCTGGTGCTGGCCGACACCCGCCCCGGTCGCGACTCGGAGCAGGTCCTCGAGCGGCGCGGCGAGCAGCAGCGAAAGGTGCGCGAGGAGGGCACGGTGGCCGTGATCGACACCCTCCTGGACGCCCTCCTCTCCGAGCACACCCGGGAGCACCGTCCCGAGGTCGTGGTGGAGGCCCGGCGTCTGATGGACAACCCTCCGGCGGGTTTCGTGGGTGCGCTCGAGGCCATGAAGACCCGCCCTGACGCCACCTCCCGGCTGGGGAGCATCGACGTGCCCACCCTGGTGCTCGTCGGTGACCACGACCAGCTCTCGCCGCCCGAGGAAGCCAAGGCCATGCACGAGCAGATCCCGGGCTCCCGCTTCACGGTGCTGCCAAACGCCGGGCACCTCACCAACCTCGAGGTGTCCGACGCCTTCAACCAGGCCCTCGGTGATTTCCTCGACGAGTTGTGATCAGGCCTGTTCGCTCGAGTCGGCGTCCAATTCCAGCGAGATGGAGTTGATGCAGTAGCGCATCCCCGTGGGCATCGGACCGTCGTCGAACACGTGGCCCAGGTGGGAGCCGCATCGGGCGCACACCACCTCCGTGCGCTTCATGAAGTGGCTCCGGTCGGGGACCAGCCGGACGTTCTCCGCGTTCGCCGGTTCGGTGAAGCTCGGCCATCCGGTGCCGGAGTCGAACTTCGTGGTGGAGGCGAAGAGCTCGGCCCCACAGGCGGCACAGAGGTAGGTGCCGTCGTCCTTGGTGTTCACGTACTTGCCCGTGAAGGGGCGCTCGGTTCCCTTCTCCCGCAGCACCCGGTACTGGTCGGGGCTGAGCGATTCCTTCCACTCCTCCTCGGTGCGGTTCACTTCGGTGCTCATGCGCTCTCCTCTTCGCTCCTGTACTAAGGGTATGTACCCCAGAACCTGCGCGAAGGGAGCGCGACCATGGCGGCTCGAGTCGAAAAGGCCTCGGACGGTAAGGACCCGCCCACCAGTGAGGGGCTCGGCCAATGGTTCCGAGACGAGGGTATGAGTCCGCAGAGCTGGGGGAACGGCCCCGGCGACACCTACGACTGGCACTCTCACGGCTACCACAAGGTTCTCTACTGCCTGTCGGGCAGCATCGTGTTCCATACCAGGGACGACGGCGATCTCGAGCTGGAGGCCGGCGACCGCCTCGACGTCGAGTCCGGCACCGAGCACGCCGCCACCGTCGGACCGGAGGGCGTGCAGTGCATGGAGGCTGCGCGCTGAGGCTGGCGCTGGTCCATTCGCCGGGACCCGTCAGGCGAGGCGCGTGGTGAGCTCCTCGGAGTACTCGGGGAAGTAACGGGAGATCTCGTTCAGCGAGAACTCGGGCAGGATCGACGAGGCCGGCTCGCGCTCGAGCAGGAAGGCGAAGGACTCGTGCACGACACGCTCCAAGTCGTCGTCGGCGAGCTGCAGGTCGTCGACGAGGCTGTCGGGCACGGTCACCTTGTGGTTGGTCTCGGTCTCACCCTCACGGACTTTGACCCCGAACTGACGGGGGCCCATGGCGGTGATGGAGATGTCGGTCAACTGTCGTCCTCGTCGTTGTCGCTGTCGTCCTCGTCGTCGTTGTTGTCCTCGTCCTTGCCCTTGGAACGTTCCTCTTCCTCGGCTCCGACCTCGGCCTCTGGCTCGACGTCGGCCTCGTCCTGGTCCACTTCGTCCTCGGGTCCGCTCAGCAGGTCGTCGGAGTTCTGGCGGGCCTGGCTGATGCGTTGTCCGAGGTCGTCCAGCCTCTGGTCGTCGTCGGGCTCGTCGTCGCCGCCGGAGTCGTCGCCATCGGAGTCGTCGCCGTCCGACTCGTCATCGTCATCGTCGGAGTCCGACTCTTCATCGTCGTCATCGTCAGCGTCATCTTCGGCGTCCGACTCTTCATCGTCATCGTCGTCGTCATCGGCGGTGTCCTCGTCCTCGCCGGCATCGGACGTTTCGCCGCCGCCACCGCTTCCACCGCCCTCGCCGCCGCCGGGATTTCCCTCCTTGCTAGGCCCCGCCTCGGCACAGTGGGCACAGCAGAAGCTGTGGTCCTCCTTCTCGACCCCGTGGCCGATGACCCGGACGCCGCAGCGGGCGCACTGAGGGGCCAGGGCGAAGATGGCGCACTCGAAGGTGTCGAACCTGTGGCGTCCGACGTGACGGACGACCTCGAAGGCGTCCTCGCTCTCGTAGCCGCAGACCTCGCATTCCACCTGGCTTCCTCCCTTTCCCGTCGCGGCCGCCCACCCTACGGGGCGCGTCCTTGCTCTGCCTGGTGCGCCGGTGCTTCAGGTTCGGCGGAGCAGGACGGGCCGGCGCGGCAGTCCACCGGGGACGGGTGCATGCAGAGGGGCGCCCACCGCCGTCACGAGCATGGGAACGGCTTCGCAGGCGAAGAACCGAGCCACCTCCCGGTCGTAGAAGGTGAGCCCCGTGGCCCCGAATCCGCGGTCGTACGCGAAGAGGTGCAGGCGACCCTCCACGATGCCGGCCTCGAACTGGGCCGCCCGGTAGCCACGGCTCCCGAGGGCACCCAGCACGTCCTCGAGGCGGGCAGAGTGGAAGGCGGTGTATGCACCACTGGCACCGAGGGCCTGGTCGAGGCAGAGGTGGCCGGCGGCATCGCGCACCTCGCCCGCTCGCAGCAGCTCCAGCTCTCCGCCCCGCCAGCGGTAGGCACCCGGGCCCACGCCCTCGACGGCGTGGACCGTGAGGTAGTGCTCCAGCAGCGTGGCACCGTCGGCCACGAAGTCCCCCGGCACCGCTCTGGTGGCCCAGGCCATGGCGTCGCCGAGCACCTCTGCGGGCGCGATGCGTCCGGGATCGAACTGCCGGCACGAGCCTCGGCGGCGGATTACCTCGTCCAGGGGCCGGTTGAGGGACGGACCGTCGTCGAAGGACGCGCGCTCCCCGGAGAGACTCCGGACGGCCCGGCGCCAGCCCTCGACGTCCTCGTCGGCGGCGAGGTCTCCGGCGCGCTGAGCCAGGGTGACGAGCGGGAACTCGAGCGGGTCGTCGGCGAGGTGGCCGGCAGGGACCTCCTCGGGCTCGGGCAGGGCGACGCTCCCGGACAGCGCCACGACGGCCAGGGCGAACTCGTGCACGCCGTCGGCTCCCACCAGGGCGGTGACGTGGTCATCCACGAAACCCAGCTCGACGCTGACCGCCAGCTCGGCCTCCTCGGCCAGCGCCAGGGTGTGGGCCAGCATGGTGCCGGCGTCCCAGTAGAGATGTCGGAAGCCTCGTTCCCGGTACTTCCAGGCCGTTCGCCACGGAACGCCGGTGAGGACCAGCGCGGGAGGCGTGTTGCTGGGCGCGGGGCGAAGGCGGACCAGCGCGTGCTCGACCGGTTCGTAGTGGTAGACGCCGGCTTCCAGCTCCGGAAGGTCGCCGGTGACCAGGTAGACCTCGATGGGCGAGAGGTTGCCGGCCGAACCAGCGGCCCGGAAGAACAGCGCCTCCCCGCCCAGGTCCGCCGTCCTCACCACGCCGGCAGACAGGAACAGCAGCCGGGACAGGAGGCCCATGCCCAGCTCGCTCCCGGAGGTGTGCGACACGTCGTCGGGCAGCGGCAGCCCCTCGAGGCCGGGATAGGTCTTGAACTGCGGCGGTTTGCGGTCCCACTGAAGGGGCCGGTAGCCCCGGACCAACCGAGGGTCTTCGGGACGCAGCCCGCTCGGGTCGTGCATGGTCGCCCGGTGGTACTCCCGGGCGACCTCCGGGTCGTTCATCCCGGGCGTTACGAGCGGCGGTGGCGGCGAAGCGGCGGGAGTGTGGACGGAGGCCGCTGCCGCGGTGGCAGCTCGGCGAGGAGCTCGGTGGTGGCTCGGGCCACGGTCCGCACCGCCTCCTCGAAGGCCGGACCGGTTCGAGCGGACGCTGCTTGGACGCCGCTGACCTTGCGCACGTATTGGCGTGCAGCCGCTTCGATCTCCTCGGTGGTGACTTCGGGCTCGAGCCCTCTCAGGGTCGTGATGTTCCTGCACACGGCGGCAAGCCTAGGAGCCCTGGTCAACGGCCTCACCGAAGGCCTCGCAGTCGGCGTTCTCGCACACGAAGCGGGTGTCCATCGAGTTGGCTTGCTCGGCGGGGAGGGCCGTAACGCCACAGTGAGGGCAGATGGGTGCGCGGTCGACATCGGCGTCGTCCCAGCCGCTCACCTGTTCGATGTCGGGAGCCCGTTGGCGTGGAGCAGCTCCCGCAGCTCGGCCACACGCTCCGCGGTGGTGGGCGCCCCGGTGGCGGGCGGCGGCTCGGGAAGGGGCTCACCGGCGAGGAACGCTTTGACCGCGGCCCGGTCGCGGGTGCGCCGCATGGGCGGGAGGGCGGCCAGGAGCTGCGGGCGGTAGGAGGCCTCGGCCAGGCGGGGGTCGAGCACGGCAACCACGCCCCGGTCCGAAGCCGATCGGATGAGGCGGCCGGCACCCTGGGCCAGGCGGAC
>JADDQT010000347.1 GCA_016781225.1 Actinomycetota bacterium | reverse complement strand
GAGTAGGTGGCCGCCGTCGTGGAGCACGGCCCGGCGCTGCTCGGGGTTCAGGTCGTCGAGCCAGGAGAACATGTGTTCGGAGCCTACAAGTCGGCGAGGCCTCGGCCAAGGACGGGGGGGCGCGAGTGGACGACCCGCTGTTTCAGCGGTGGGAACGCTTGCCCCGGCCGCCGAGCCAGAACTGCGGCCCGGGCCCGAGCTCGCCGGCCCGGTCTGCGGGGTTGGCCAGAGCGCACTTGCTCATCGACAGGCAGCCGCACCCGATGCAGGAATCGAGCTGGTCGCGCAGCTGCTCCAGCGTGCTTATGCGCTCATCGAGCTGCGGCCGCCAGCTCCGGGCGAGCTGGTTCCACTGGCGGGACGAGACGTGGTCGTCGGGCAGGTCCTCGAGCATCTCGGCGATGTCGGCAAGGGTGAACCCCACCTGCTGCGCTGCCTGGATGACCGCAAGGCGGCGAAGGACGCCGCGGCGGTACCGCCGCTGGCCGCCTTCAGTGCGCTCGGAGGAGAGGAGCCCGTTGGCCTCGTAGAACCGCAGCGCCGAGACGGACAGGCCCGCCCGGTTGGCCACCACTCCGATCGACAGCTCGTCGCTCGACTCGCCCGAACCAGCAGGCATTGTTTCGAACCCCTTGACCTCAAGTTTGGTTGAGGTTCTACGGTAGCCCGATGGAACCGACCATGACCACCGCCAACCCTCCCGAGCCCTTCGCCGATCCGCTGACCTTGGCGGTGATCGTCGCCAGCACCCGGGAGGGCTGCCTCGGTGGCACCAGGCGGCTGGTTCGTGGACCACGCCAAGCAGCGCAGCGATGTGGTCGTCGACGTGATCGACCTCGCCGACACGCCGCTGCCCACCACCCTGCCGTCGCCGGCGCCGCCCGAGGTGGTGGCCTACACCAAGCGCCTCGATGCCGCCGACGCCTTCGTGGTGGTGACCCCGAGTACAACCACAGCTTCCCCGGACCGCTGAAGATTGCCATCGACTCCGCCCATCGCGAGTGGGCTGCCAAGCCGGTGGCCATGGTCTCCTACGGCGGCGTCTCCGGCGGACTGCGGGCCGTGGAGCAGCTGCGCCTGGTCTTCGCCGACCTTCACGCCGTCACCATCCGCAACACCGTGAGCTTCTCCCTGGCCCACCGCCAGTTCGACGCCGAGGGCCGCCCCAGGGATCCCGAGGCCGTTGCTCGTAGTGCAACGGCGCTGCTCGACCAGCTCACGTGGTGGGGGCGAGCCCTTCGAGACGCACGGGTCGCCCACCCGTATGGTGTCTGAGCCATGGCCGAGTTCAACACGTGGATGGCGCTGCAGAGCGCCATGCAACAGGACGGCAAAGCGAAGTCGGTGAACCGGGCCACGTTGCGGCGCGTGGGCTCGTTCGCCAAGCCCCACCGGCGCACGATCGTGTCCTTCCTGCTGCTGGCCACCGTCTCCGCCGTCCTCGGCGTGGCCACACCCGTGCTGGCCGGCCGGGCCGTCGACGCCATCGTTGACCGGCGGGGCACGAGCACGGTGGTGGGCGTCGCCGTCCTCGCCGTCGTCGCCCTGGTGGAGGTCGCAGTCGGACTGGCCGAGCGGCTCCAGTCCTCGCGCCTCGGCGAGGGCCTCATCCTGGACCTGCGCCGGCAGGTCTTCGAGCACGTCCAGCGCATGCCGGTGGCGTTCTTCACCCGCACCCACACGGGTGCTCTGGTCAGCCGCCTGAACAACGACGTGATCGGTGCCCAGCGCGCCTTCACCTCCGCCCTGTCCGGAGTGGTCACCAACCTCATCGGCCTGGTGCTCACGCTCCTGGTGATGGCTCGCCTGTCCTGGCAGATCACCTTGCTGGCGCTGGTGCTTCTGCCCATGTTCGTGATCCCCGCCCGCCGGGTGGGAGCCAAGGTCGGGCGCCTCGAACGCGAGGGTGCCGGGCACAACGCGGCCATGACGTCGCAGATGACCGAGCGGTTCTCGGCGCCCGGAGCCACTCTGGTCAAGCTATTCGGACGTCCCGCCGACGAGGCCGGCGAGTTCGGCCGGCGGGCGGCGCGGGTGCGCGACATCGGCGTGCGCTCGGCCATGGCCATGGTGGTCTTCCTCCGGGCGCTGACCCTCGTGTCCGGCCTGGCCCAGGCGCTGATCTACGGGCTCGGTGGCTACATGGCGCTGCGCGGGGACGTGGACGCGGGCACGGTG
>JADDQT010000102.1 GCA_016781225.1 Actinomycetota bacterium | reverse complement strand
GCCCGGGTTCCGCACTACGTGGCGGCCATGCCCTACCCGGCGGCCAGCGCCGCCCTGCTGGAGTGCCTGGCCACCGTGGCCGGCCTGGAGCTCGACCCCAAGGACCTCCACGACACGGCCGCCCTGGCGAGGACCCGCATCGACGAGATCATCGCCGCCAGCGAGGAGCACGTCGAGATGGTCCACCAGCTGGAAGCCAGCGCCGACGCCGAGGTCAACGTGGCGCCCATCAACCTGTCGGACCTGCCCACCGGCGACGAGCTGGCCGACGAGCTCGAGCGCTTCCTCCGGGGGGAGCGTTAGCGCAGTCGGAGCTACGGGGCCTGGACGAGAGACGACACGTCGTCGCGCGTGAGGATCCCTCCTATGGGCCCGGCGGGATTGAGGGCCAGCCCGGCGCAGTCGCCGGCCAGCACCAGCTCGAAGACCACCGTCGCCGGTTCGAGGCGAGGATCGTAGGCGCCGGGGAAGGCGGCCCGCATCGCGCCCACGTCAGTGAACGCCGGCACGTACGCCTCGTCGTCCTCCCCGATGGCCAGCACCAGCTCCTCTCCCTCGACGGCCAGCACGAGCTCGGCTCGGCGCAGGGTCTCGAAGAGGCCCCGGCGGGTGAACTGGTTGTCGCGTGCCGCAACCGCCTCGATGGCGGCCACGAGCTCGACGTTGCCCAGGGTCAATGGTCCGCGGCCTTCGTCCAGGTTCAGACGACGATGTTGACCAGCTTGGGAGGGCGAGCGACCACCCGCTTGGGAGGCCTGCCGTCCAGCTGTTCCTGCACGCGTGGGGAGGCCATCGCCAGCCGCCCCGCCTCGTCGGCGTCGATGCCCCGGCCGACCTCTAAGAGGTCGCGCTTCTTGCCGTTGACCTGGACGACCATGGTGACCGACTCCGCAGCGACCAGCTCGGGGTCGGCCTCTGGCCAGGGCTCGGCGTGGACGTTGCCGCCGCGGCGGCGCTCCCAGAGCTCGGCGCTCAGGTGTGGCGTCATGGGTGCCATCAGGATCAGCATCGTGTCGACGGCGAAGTCGGTCGTGCCCGCCTTGTACAACAGGTTGGTGAACTCCATGAACGCAGCCACCGACGTGTTGTAGGACCAGCGTTCGTAGTCCTCGCTCACCTTGGCGATCAGGCGGTGGGCGGCGCGGTCCACGTTGGCCGGATCGGCCGCCGGTGCCGGTCCCTCCCCCGTCGCCAGCCGCCAGACGCGCTGCAGGAAGCGGGAGCAACCGTCGATGACCTCATCGGTCTGGCCGGTCCAGTCCACGTCCTCGGCGGGCGGCCCGACGAAGAGGTGGTGGAGGCGAAGGGCGTCGGCCCCCACGGTGTCGAAGTACTTGGAGGGCGCCACCAGGTTGCCCTTGGACTTGGACATCTTGGTGCCCTCCATGCGGATCATGCCCTGGGTGAACAGGCGGCGGAAAGGCTCCCGCAGCTCCTTCGGCGCTACCCCAACGTCGGCCAGCGCCTTGGTGTAGAAGCGGGCGTACATGAGGTGGAGGATGGCGTGCTCGATTCCGCCGATGTACTGGTCCACCGGCATCCAACGCGCCACGGCGCCATGGGAGAAGGGCTCGGCGGACGACCACGGGTCGCAGAATCGAAGGAAGTACCACGACGAGTCGACGAAGGTGTCCATGGTGTCGGTCTCGCGCTCGGCTCGCCCGCCGCAAACCGGACAGGTGGTCCACCGGAAGCCCTCGTGGGCCTTGAGCGGCGACTCCCCCGTGGGCTGAAGCTCCACGTCGTCGGGAGCCAGAACGGGGAGCTGGTCCTCGGGCACTGGCACGACGCCGTCGTTCGGGCAGTGCACGACGGGGATGGGGCAGCCCCAGTAGCGCTGGCGGGAGACGAGCCAGTCACGCAGGCGATAGTTGACCTTTCGCTCGCCCAGGCCCTGGTCCTCCAGCCAGTTGCTGGCCAGTGCCTTGGCGGTGGCCGTGTCCATTCCGTCGAGCCAACCGCTGTTGATCTTGGGCCCGTCGCCGGTATAGGCATCGCCGTCCCAACCCTCGGGTGGCTGCACCGTTCGCACGATCCGCAACCCGTGGGCCCTGGCGAACTCCCAGTCCCGCTGGTCCTCGCCGGGGACGGCCATGATGGCGCCGGTGCCGTAGCCCATGAGCACGTAGTCGGCCAGGTACACCGGCACCGGCTTGTCGGTGAAGGGGTTGACCACGTAGGAACCCGTGAACACGCCTCGCCGCTCGAGCGCCCCCTCGGCCGTGCGGTCGCCCTCGGCCTTCACTCGTTCCACGAACGCCTCCACGACGGGTCGCTGCCCCGCGGTGGTGAGCTCAGGAACCAGCGGGTGCTCGGGTGCCATGACGGCGTAGGTCATGCCGAAGGTGGTGTCCGGCCGGGTGGTAAAGACGCGCACGTTGATGCCGGGCCGGCGGTACAGCTCCAAGTCGAACTCGACGCCCTCGGACCGGCCGATCCAGTTCCGCTGCATGGTCTTGACCCGCTCCGGCCACTCCAGGCCGTCCAGCTCGTCGAGCAGCTCGTCGGCGTATCGGGTGATGGCGAAGAACCACTGCTCCAGGTCGCGCTTGGTGACCACGTCGCCCGAGCGCTCGCACGTCCCGTCGGCCAGCACCTGCTCGTTGGCCAGCACCGTCTGGCACCCGGGACACCAGTTGACGGGGGCGTTGGCCCGGTAGGCGAGCCCGGCCTCCAGGAAGCGCTGGAAGATGACCTGGTTCCAGCGCATGTAATCCGGGTCGTGACTGCGTACCTCGCGCCGCCAGTCGTACATGGCGCCGAGGCGCTCGATGGACCCCTTCAGCTCGTCGATGCGAGCGTCGGTGAAGGCCCTGGGATGGACCTTGTTCTTGATGGCGGCGTTCTCGGCGGGGAGCCCGAAGCTGTCGAAGCCCATCGGCGAGAGGACGGCGTTGCCGGCCATGGTGCGGTGGCGCACCACCACGTCGCCGAAGGTGTAGTTGCGCACGTGGCCCTGATGGGCCGGGCCGCTCGGGTACGGGTACATGCACAGCACGTAGAACGGTGGGCGCGCGTCGTCGTTGTCCACCTGATAGGCGCCCTCTTCGGCCCAGCGCTGCTGCCACTTGGCCTCGATTGCCTGCACGTCGTAGCCCTCTGCCACCGCGGCGATGCTACGTGACCGGCGCCGAACGGCCGGGCCGGCTACCTCTTGGACAGCTCCTCGAGCGCGCACAGCTGGGCGGGGGTTCCGATGGCGATGAGGATCTGACCCGGGGTGATCTCGGTCTCCGGAGCCGGGTTGGTGGTGAACGTCCCGTCCTCGGCTCGCAGGGCCAGGACCAGCGCCCCCGTGTGGTCGCGGATGTGGGTCTCCCGCAGGCTGCGCCCGGCCAGGCTCGACCGCTCGGGCACCTCGATCTCCTCCAGGCGGAACTCGATGTCGCCGTCGTGCATGACCACGTCGAGGAACTCGGCGACGTGGGGCTGCATGGCCAGAGCGGCCATCCGAGCACCCCCGATGCGCTGTGGGTTCACGACCCGGTTGGCCCCGGCTCGCTCCAGCTTGGGCTCGGACGAATCGCTGTGGGCCCGGGCGATGATGAAGAGGTCGTGGCGCAGGGACCTCCCGCTCAAAGTGGCGTAGAGGTTGGCGGCATCGGTGTCGAGGGCGGCCACCAGGGTCCTGGCCCGCCCGATGCCCGCGGCCTGCATGACCGCGTCCTCGGTGACGTCCCCCAGCACGTGAGGATGGGGTATCTCGGGTATGCGCTCGGGGTCGCGGTCGATCACCACCAGCTCCTGGCCGGCGGCGGCCAGGTAGTGGGCGATGGACTGGCCCACTCGTCCCCAACCGCACACGATCACGTGGCCGGTCATCTTCTCCATCTGGCGTTGCATGCGTCTCCTCCCGAACAGGTCGCGGAGATGGCCGTCGATCAGTGTCTCGAGGGCCACCGTGAAGGTGTACAGGGCCGTACCCACACCGGTCAGGATCAGGAAGATGGTGAACACCTTCCCGGTGGCATCGAGGGGTTCGACCTCCCGGAAGCCGACCGTGCTGATGGTGGTCACCGTCTGGTAGACGGCGTCGAGGAGGCTGAAGCCGAGCAACACGTAGCCGCCGGTTCCTATGACCAGCACGACGGCGAGACCAAGCAGGCCGAGCACCACTCGCCGGTAGAGGACGGTCACGCCCGAGATCATGCCCGCCGGCCCGTAACGGCGCAGGGTGAGGAGCCGACTACCTACCGATGGGAGCCAAACCCGTGTAAGATACGAACATGTGTTCGACGTGCAAGGCTTACGAGGCCCGGGGGTGTGCTGATAGTCTGAGTCTCCAGCTCGGGGCTGTAGCTCAGTTGGAAGAGCGCGTGACTGGCAGTCACGAGGTCGTCGGTTCGAGCCCGATCAGCTCCACCTCGCGTAGCAATGGATTCATGCTGGGCGGCCTGGTCGCAGGCGAAGGATGCTTCACGACCACGCGGCGGCTGCCGCCCTTTGCCGATGGGCATCCGAGGTTGCGTTACAAGTTCTCCGTTGAGATGGCCTCGCGCGACCGGCAGCTGCTCGAGCGACTCCGCGACTTCCTCGGGCGTGGCTCCATCCATGACACCCCCGCCCGCCGGCAGAGCTGGCGGCCCACGAGCACCTTTCTCATCGCCTCATCGGTCGGTCACCACGAGGCGACCATCCCTTTCGCCGAGACATATCTCCTGGACTCCGGCAAGCGGCGGCAGTTCGAGGAATGGAAGGCGTCTTTCCGAAGATACGAGAACGAGAACCTCAGGCGTTCGCGGAGAGGTCGCTCTCCGTGCTCAATGGTCGGGTGTGACAAGCCAGTGCGCGGTCAAGGCCTCTGCCGCCAGCACTACTATCGTGCGACCGGCTACTGAACGCGTCGCTGACTTCGTCAGCGGATTCGTAGTAGCCGAGGGCTGTTTCACCCGGACGGGCAGTCCCCCCAAGTTCACCTTCTCTCTCGCCCTCGGGGCCGCTGACGCAACCACGTGCACCCTCCTCAAGTCGCTCTTCGGTGTGGGCTTCGTCTTGCGCTCGCCACGCCGGAAGCCTCACTACGACGACGAGGTGGTGTTCCAGGTGCGCAGGATGAAGGACCTGCTAACGGTGATCGTCCCCTTCATGGACGAACACCTTCCGCCGTCGTACAAGCGCGTCCAGTACAAGATTTGGCGAGCCGAGCTCGTTGACTACTGGGACCACCGAGCCAAACGGGTCCGACCGTGTCAGGTGCCGGGCTGCGCGGAGCCCCGGCGAGCCCACGGCCTCTGCCGGCGCCACCTCTACCTGGAAGAGCGAGACCGGCGAGTGAGGCGAGACGGGCCATAAGAGCGCGCCTGACGACGAGGCGCCCCCCGATCAGGCCCGTAGCTGCTGGGCGAGGTAGTTGGCCTCCCCTATTTGGGCAATGAGGCCGAGTTGGGCCTCCAGCCAGTCGGCGTGTTCTTCCTCGCCCCGGAGTATGGCCTGCAGCACTTCCCGGCTCCCATGGTCGACGAGCTCGATGCAGGTGGCGATCCCCTGGTTCAGCCGCTGCACGGCCGCCACCTCCAGGTCGAGGGCGGCGGCGAGCTTCTCCCCCACCGTCTCGCCCACGGCGACCGTGCCCAGACGCTGGAGGTTGGGCATGCCCTCGAGGTAGAGGATGCGGTCGACGAGGGCCTCGGCGTCTCGCATCTCGTCGATCGAGTCCTCACGGAACCGCCCCGCCAGGCGCTCGTAGCCCCAGTTCGCACACATCTTGGCGTCGACGAAGTACTGGTTGATGGCCGTCAACTCGGCCGTGAGGCACTCGTTGAGCAACTCGATGACCCGCGCATGTCCCTTCATGTGCCGCCTTCCTCTCTGGTGTCGATCCCGACGCCTCCTGCCAGCAGGCTCTCAAGCGCCGGCCAGCAGCCTCCGCAGACCGACCCCGCACCGCTGCACTCGACCAAGGCCCCGACGTCGCGGGCGCCCTGGGAGATGGCGGCGCAGACGGCGCGGTCAGTGACGACTCGGCAGTGACAGACGACCATCGCCGGAAGGAGCAGAAGGGGACGAGCGGGAGTGGACGACGATGGGCACGCCGTCAGCGGCCAGAGCGGCCGCCATGGCCACCGACACCGGCCGAACCACGGGGCGGCGGTGGCCCAGACCGGCCACCTCGGCCCGGACGGACCCGTCCGCGCCGCTCGTGATCCGGACCCAGCACACCCGACGAAGTCCGAGCCACGAGCTGGACCGGACGGAAGCGGATTGGCTTTGAGGGCGGCCGAGCACCGCCCATTAGGTAACCCTAAGGACGGCCGAGCGTCAAGGTCGGACCCGAAGGCGCCGGTCAGGTGGGAACCACGGTGCGGGCCCCGGCCTCGTCCGCGTCCCCATCCTGCGCCTGGACCTCCCACTCCACCCGGGGCGCGTCAGACCACAGGCGCTCGATGTCGTAGTACCGACGCACCTCCTCCAGGAAGACGTGGACCACGAAGTCGCCGTAGTCGATCAGCACCCAACGGGCGTCGTCGAGACCCTCGACCCTGAGGGGCTTGATCCCCGCCGAGCCGCCGAGGCTGGCTTCCACCTCCTCGACGATGGTACGTACCTGGCGGGCGTTGGCGCCGCTGGTGACCACGAAGTAGTCGGTGATGGCCAGTACGGCACCCACCTCGAGGATGACCGTGCCTGCGCCCACCTTCGCTGCTGCTGCCCGGGCCGCGGTGACGGCGCGGTGCCGGATCTCGTCGAGGCCCACGTTGCTCGGGTCTGGTGTCACGATTCGCTCGCTCATCCGATGACTGGCTGCACTAGGGGCGGAAGTCCTTTCCTACGATGACCGTGACGTCCACCACGTCGAGGGGACGGCGACTCAGCACCAATGCTCCCACGCCCAGCGCCTGGCGGAGACGATCGGCCACCGCTTCCTGGTCCCGGTCGTAGACGACGATCTCCGTGCGCTCGTAGTTGAAGTTGGCGGCATTGCCGGTGAGACGGACGTCGAAGCCGGCACCGAGCTTGGCCCGCACCGCGTCGGCCACCTCGGGCGCTCCCGT
>JADDQT010000101.1 GCA_016781225.1 Actinomycetota bacterium | reverse complement strand
CCGGCGGGGCGTGATGGTGGTCAACGCTCCGCAGTCGAACGTCCTGTCCGCCGCCGAGCACGCCATGGCCCTGCTCCTGGCCCAGGCCCGCAACGTGCCCCAGGCCCATGCCGCCCTGCGCAACGGCCAGTGGGAGCGGGCCCGGTGGGAAGGGGTGGAGCTGAACGGCAAGACGCTGGGCGTGGTGGGCCTCGGCCGCATCGGCGCCCTCGTGGCCCAGCGGGCTCATGCGTTCGGCATGCGTCTGGTCGCCTTCGACCCCTTCGTCTCTCCCGACCGAGCCCGCCAGCTCAACGTTGAGCCGGCGGACAGCCTCGAAGACCTCATGGCCAGGGTCGACTTCGTGACCATCCACGTGGCCAAGACTCCCGAGACCATGAGCCTGTTCGACAAGGAGCTCCTGGCTGCCGCCAAGCCGGGGGTGCGGATAATCAACACCGCCCGGGGAGGGATCATCGACGAGCAGGCTCTGGCGGACGCCGTCCGCAGCGGCCAGGTGGCAGGGGCGGGCATCGACGTCTTCGCCGAGGAGCCCACCACCACCTCGCCTCTGATGGACCTGGACGAGGTGGTGGTCACGCCCCACCTCGGCGCCAGCACCAGGGAGGCCCAGGACAAGGCCGGGATCACCATCGCCGAGCAGGTCATCCTGGCCCTGGCGGGGGAGTTCGTCCCCTTCGCCGTGAACCTCAGCGCCACCGAGGCCTCGGAGACGGTACGGCCCTTCCTGCCCATCGCCGAGCGCCTGGGCCGGGTCTTCGCTTCGCTGAACCAGGGCATTCCCCCCCTGCTGGAGGTGGAGTACCAGGGCGCGTTGGCGGACTACGACACCCGCATCCTCACCCTCTCCGTACTGAAGGGCCTGCTGTCGGCAGGGATCGAAGAGCCGGTCTCCTATGTGAACGCGCCCCAGCTGGCCGCCGACCGGGGCCTCGAGGTCAAGGAGTCCAAGAGCTCGACGGCGCACGACTACGTGAACCTGATCACCCTTCGGGGTGACCGCCATTCGGTGGCCGGGACCCTGGTGGGCGTGCGGGGCGAAGCCCGGCTGGTGATGGTGGACGACCACAAGGTGGAGGTCCCGCCCACCCGCCACATGCTCGTCATCCACAACGACGACCGAATCGGAATGATCGCGCTGGTCAGTGGAGCGGTCGCCGAGGCCGGGGTCAACATCGCCAACATGGCCATCGGCAAGTCGCCGAACGGGGAGACGGCGCTGATGGTGATGGCTACCGATGGCCAGGTGCCGCCGCCCGTGGTGGACCGGCTGGCCGCCACCGCGGGGATCCTCGACGTCTCCGTGGTGCAGGAGTAGTCCGGCACGGCGGCAACCGGACCTGGGGTCCTACCGCTAGCGCTTCGACCTGATGAGACCGTCGCCGAGGGCCGACGCCTCGTCGGCGTAGCAGCGGTCGGGCCTCGTCCGTTCGTAGAAGGCCATTCCCGGCAGGTGGAACAACCGGCTGGCCAGCTTGGCCTTGACGGGGTGTGACTGCGGGCAGGCGCCGTCCTCGGGCTCGACCCACCCGACCGCCGGGGCCGTCCTCGTTCCCGCCTTCCTGGCGCCGCCGGCTTTGGCCGCCTTCTTGGCGGGCCTCTGCGCCGTCCTGGCCGTGGCCTTGCCCGTGACCTTGGCCGTGCTCTTGGCGGTGGTCTTGGCCGCCTTGGCGGCATTGGCCTTTGCGGCCGTGGCCCTCGGCACCGCCGCCCTGGCCGCCTTCTTGGCTGCTCTCTTGGCCGCCTTCCTCACCTTCTTGGTGGCGGCTGCCTTCCTGGGCGCCGGCGTGGGAGGGGGAGGCTCCACCGTCTCCATGACCTCGACCGTGGGCTCGACGGTTTCGGTCACCGGCTCGAGGACTTCGGTTGCTGGCTCGGAGGCGTCGACCACCACCGGCTCCAGGAGCTGTGTGACGGCCTCCGGAGTGTCCATCACGGGCTCGGACGGTTCGTCGACGAGCGATACGGGCTCCTCGACCTCCGGGCCGGTGACTTCCGCCTCCGGCTCGAGCAGCTCCGACTCGAGCGGCTCCGGCTCGAGCAGCTCCGGCTCGGCGAGCTCGGGCTCGATCGGCTCCGGCTCCAGTACCTCGGGCTCAGACCCTCCTTCCAGGAAGTCGACGAGCTCGTCGTCGGTGGGAGGCGGCGGCAGGTCGCCGTCACCCAAGGGGGGCACGGCCGCCGGGGGGCCGGGCGGTGGCAGCACATCGACTGCGGGAGCGGTCTCCGGCGGCCCAGTTTCCGGCGGCTCGGTCTGCACAGGCGGCCACTGGGCGGGCCCCGCGTCCCACTCCTGGTCCTGCCGCCGGCTCTGTGCCATCTTGGCCACGGCGAGAAGGACGCCGGCCAGCAATCCGAGCCACAGGCCCATCCGGAATGATCGGCGCACCACGCGAACACCGTACCTTGACGACCCCGTGCCTTGACGACTCCAATGCCGCCTGCGACCATGGACCAGTCATGTCTCGTCCGGTGACCGCCGCCATCTCCGCCAACCTCCTCCTTACCTGACGGCGAGCTCCACCGAGAGCTCGCCCCAACCTCCTGCGCCGGAACGGCCAGGAGGTTTTTTCTTGCCCGACGACCGCCCACCAAGAGCCCACGAAGAAAGGACACCAGTCATGGCCGATCGACTGACCATCTTCGACACCACCCTGCGCGACGGCGAGCAGTCGCCCGGCATCTCGCTGGACGTGGCGGAGAAGCTCGAGATCGCCGAGCAGCTGGCCCGTCTCGGTGTCGACTACGTGGAGGCGGGATTCCCCGTGGCCAGCCAGGGTGATTTCGAGGCCGTGGAGACCATCGCCAAGGAGGTGGGGACCAGAGGCGACGGCAGTCCGGTCATCGCCGGCCTCTCGCGAACTCATCTGGCCGACGTAGATCGTTGCTGGGAGGCGCTGCGCCACGCCGATCGAGCCCGCATCCACGTGTTCATCTCCACCAGCCCCAACCACATGGAGCACATGCTGCGGATGACTCCGGAACAGGTGGTGGCCGAGACCCGCTCCGGCGTGGCGCGGGCCCGGGAGCACACCGGCGACGTGGAGTTCAGCCCCCAGGACGCCACCCGCACGCCGCTCGACTTCATGATGGAGGTGCTGCAGGCCGCGGTGGATGCCGGTGCCACCACCCTGAACATCCCCGACACCGTCGGCTACGGCATCCCTTGGGACTTCGGCGCCCTGATCCAGTATGTGCGCCGGGGGATCGCCGGCGACTTCGTGATCTCCACCCATTGCCACAACGACCTGGGCCTGGCAACGGCCAACTCGCTCGCCGGCGTGCAGGCCGGCGCCCGCCAGGTGGAGGTCTGTGTGAACGGCATAGGGGAGCGGGCCGGCAACGCCGCCCTGGAGGAGGTGGTCATGGCCGTCAACACCCGGCCCGACCAGTTCCCTGGGGTGGAGGTCGGCGTCCGTACCGAGGAGCTGGCCCGTACCAGTCGCCTGGTGAGCCGGCTCACCGGCTACCCGGTGCAGTTCAACAAGGCCGTGGTCGGGCGCAATGCCTTCGCCCACGAGTCGGGCATCCACCAGCACGGCGTCCTGGCCGACACCAGCACCTATGAGATCATCGAAGCCAGCTCGGTCGGGCAACAGGGCGCCCAGATCGTGCTCGGCAAGCACTCCGGCCGACACGCCTTCCGGGACACGCTGCAGAAGATGGGCCTGTCGGTGGAGGGCGATGCGCTGAACGCCGCCTTCACCCGGTTCAAGGAGCTGGCCGACCGCAAGGTGCAGATCACCGAGGCCGACCTGGAGGCCATCGTCGCCGAGGAGATCGGCGGCGTCGGCACCGAACCTGCCTTCACGTTGGAAGCGCTCGAGGTCACCGGTGGCACGGTGGGAGTGCCCCGTGCCCGGGTAGTGCTCGTTCGTGACGGCGACAAGCTGGAGGCGAGCTGTGACGGCGACGGGATGATCGACGCCGCCTGCGCTGCCATCAAGGCGGCCTCGGGCATCGAGGCCACCCTCACGGACTTCAACGTGTCCTCCGTCACCGGCGGGATCGACGCCCTGGGCGACGTGGTCGTGCAGGTCGACTGTGACGGCGTCAAGGTGTCGGGCCGAGGCGTGTCCACCGACGTGGTCGAGGCGTCGGCCCGGGCGTTCCTGAACGCCACCAACAAGATCGTCGGCGTGCGGGCCACCAAGGACCGCCGCAAGCCGATCGACCAGGTGACTCCCTGAGGCCCCGGCTCCCCGAGGGTGGCGGACCCCGTCTGCGGAGAGCGACGCGGCTCGAATAGTCCCAGCAGCGGGCAGGTCGACACCTTCTGGGGTGGTTTCCTTCGCAGAATGCAAAGGAAACCGCCCGAGTTCGTCCCTTCGGTAGAGGCGGGGTAGCTGGGCGCACACACTGTGAGCACACCCGGGCAATGGCGAGAAGCGGCCGATGAGCGCGCTCTACCTGTCGCTGGACCCTCCGAGCGCGGAAGGGAGCCAGGCCGGGCGGTCGCGCTCGTAGGCGTCGATGTCGTCGCCGTGGCGAAGGCTGAGGCCCACGTCGTCCAAGCCCTCCAGGAGCCGCCAGCGGGTGAAGTCGTCGAGGACGAAGGACGCCTCGATGCCCGCAGCCGGTGCTCGCACGACGCGCTCGGCCACGTCCACGGTGACCTCCAGCTCGGGATCGGCCTGCACCGCCGCCAGCAGCGACGCTCCCGCCTCATCACTCACCTGGGCGGCCACGAGCCCAGCCTTGGTGCAGTTGTTGGCAAAGATGTCCCCGAAGCGGGGTGAGACCACCGCCTCGAAGCCGTAGTCCGTCAGTGCCCATACGGCGTGCTCCCGGGACGAGCCGGTGCCGAAGTTGGGCCCTGCCACCAGGACGGGCGCGCCGGCGTACTCGGCCCGGTTGAGCACGAAGTCGGGATCCTCACGCCAGGCCGAGAACAGGCCTTCTCCGAAGCCTGTCCGCTCCACGCGCTTGAGCCACTCGGCGGGGATGATCTGATCGGTGTCGACGTCGGACCGGTCCAGGGGGACGGCCCTGCCGGTGATGGTTCGTATCGGTTGCACCGGTTAGCTCCTTGGGTTTGGTCGATGGACCGCGGTCCGCACCCGTGGGTTTGTTCAAACCCGATGGGTCCGAACGGCGGCTCGTCCCTACAGGTCCTGTGGGGTGGCGAAGTGGCCGGCGACGGCGGTGGCGGCGGCGACGGCCGGCGACACCAGGTGGGTGCGCCCACCCGGGCCCTGGCGGCCCTCGAAGTTGCGGTTGGAGGTGGACGCACAGCGCTCGCCGGGCGCCAGCTTGTCGGGGTTCATGGCCAGGCACATGGAGCATCCGGCGTCGCGCCACTCGAAGCCGGCGTCCTTGAACACCCGGTCGAGGCCCTCGGTCTCGGCCTCGTGCTTCACCAGCATCGAGCCCGGAACCACCATGGTGCGCAGGCCCTCCTTCACCTTGCGGCCCTCCACCACGGCGGCCGCAGCACGCAGGTCCTCGATGCGGGCGTTGGTGCACGACCCGATGAACACGGTGTCCACCTTGATGTCACGGATGGGGGTGCCGGCGACGAGACTCTGGTAGGTCAGGGCCCGGCGGGCGGACTCCCGCTGCGCGGGGTCGAGAAAGGAGTCGGGGTCGGGAACCTCGGCGTCGATCGGTGCCACCTGAGAGGGGTTCGTGCCCCAGGAGACGTGGGGCAACAGAGTGGTGGCGTCGATGTCCACGGACTTGTCGAACGCCGCGTCCTCGTCGGTGACCAGCGAGCGCCAGTCGTCGAGCGCCTGCTCAAAGGCCTGACCCTTCGGCGCATGGGGGCGCCCCTCGAGATAGGCGAAGGTGGTGTCGTCAGGGCCGACGAGGCCGGCTCGGGCGCCGGCTTCGATGCTCATGTTGCACACCGTCATGCGTCCCTCCATGGACAGGCCGCGGATGGCCGAGCCCCGGTACTCGATGACCGAGCCGACCCCGCCACCGGTGCCGATGCGGCCGATGACGGCGAGGATCACGTCCTTGGCCGTGACGCCGAGCGGAAGCTCGCCCTCCACGTTCACGGCCATGGTTCCCGGGCGTCGTTGAGGAAGGGCCTGGGTGGCGAGCACGTGCTCCACCTCGCTGGTGCCGATGCCGAAGGCGAGGGCCCCGAAGGCTCCATGGGTGGAGGTATGGCTGTCCCCGCAGACGATCGTCATGCCCGGAAGGGTGAGGCCCAGCTCGGGGCCGATGATGTGCACGATGCCCTGGTTGCGGTGACCGCGGGGGTACAGGCGGATGCCGAACTCGGCGCAGTTGGCCGCCAGCACCTCCATCTGCTTCCGCGAGATGGCGTCTGCCTGACCGTCGGACTGGGTAGGGACGTTGTGGTCCACGGTGGCCACAGACAGGTCCGGTCGACGTACGCCTCGACCGGCCAGCCGCAGCCCGTCGAAGGCCTGCGGAGAGGTCACCTCGTGGAGCAGGTGCATATCGATGTACAGCAGGTCGGGCTCGCCCTCTGCCGTCCGCACCACGTGGCGCTCCCACACCTTCTCGCTCAACGTCTTGCCCATGACTCTGTACCCTCCGGCCGGTCTCACGTCTGCTTCTAGCGTCTCAACATATGAGACGCTAGTATCGCCAGATGGACAGAGTATCCGGAGTCGGGGTCCTGGACAAGGCCGTGGCCATCCTCGACGCCCTCGAGACCGGTCCTCTCGCCCTGGGGGACCTCGCCACGGCCACCGGGCTTGCCCGGCCCACCGCCCACCGCCTGGCCCAGGCCCTCGAGCACCACGCCCTGGTCGACCGCGACCAAGACGGCCGCTTCGTGTTGGGTGCCCGCCTCGCCCGTCGGTCCCTCGAGCAGGTGGCTAGGCCGGCGCTGCAGGAGCTGCGCGACGCCACGGGCGAGAGCGCCCAGCTCTACGTTTCTCGCAACGGTGCCCGCCTGTGCCTGGTCTCCCTGGAGTCCCCTCACAGCCTGCGCACCATGGTGCCCGTAGGAGCGGTGCTGCCCATGGACCAGGGCTCGGCGGGCAAGGTCCTGACGGGTGCGGCCGCGGCGCGGCGCCAAGGATGGGCGCAGAGCGTGGAGGAGCGGGAGAAGGGCGTGGCCTCGGTGAGCGCACCCGTGCACCGGGATGGGGACGTGGTGGCGGCGGTGTCGGTGTCGGGCCCGCTGGAGCGCACGACGAGGACGCCGGGGCGGCGGTACGCCGAGGCCGTCGTGGCCGCTGCTCGGCGAATCGAGGACGCCCTCGAGTGGTCGGGGTGACGGGCGGGCGGTGCGACCGAGCGTGAGCCAGCGGGCGCG
>JADDQT010000100.1 GCA_016781225.1 Actinomycetota bacterium | reverse complement strand
GACGCCACTACGTTCCCTGGACCCCTTCGAGCGACGACGCCTGGCGCCCCGACCGTAGCGGGCCCCGGCCGGGGACTCCCTCGGGACCGCCATTAGGCTCCCCCCGATGGCTCGGCTCCTGCTCGTTCGCCACGGCCAGTCGGCTTGGAACGCCGAGAGCCGGTGGCAGGGCTGGGCCGACCCCCCGTTGTCCGATATGGGCGCGACCCAGGCCGCGGCCCTGGCATCGACTCTGGCGCCCCTCGAGCTCGAAGGCGTCATCAGCTCCGACCTGGAGCGGGCGCGACGGACGGCGACGATCGTGGCCGAGGCGCTTGGGCTCGGTGTCCAAACCGATCCCGGGTTGCGCGAGAGAGACGTGGGCGCGTGGTCCGGTCAGACCACAACTGAGATCGAACGTCGGTGGCCGCACCATCTGGCTGAGTGGCGGGCCGGCCGCCTGGCCGGGCCACCGGACGGCGAGATCGACGACACCATGGCCGTCCGGGTCATCGAGGCCCTGCTCCGACTCCTGGCTCGTCGCGAGGACTCGCTGCTCGTGGTCACCCACGGTGGCTTGATCCGCCTCGTCGAGCGCCGGCTCGGCTTGGAACCGTCCTCCACCCCCAACCTGTCCGGACGCTGGATCCACGGCTCTGCCACCGGCGGCTTCAGCACGGTGGTCGCCGGGGCCGCATTCCTTCCCCGGCTGGAAGCCGCCGGCCACGCCCTTCCCTTGATGCACGACACCACCAAGAGCCGGTGAGCGAGCCCTCGCAGCGGCCCGCTGCCCTTGTGGCCTCGGTGACCCTGGGGGTCGCCGGCGCCGTGCTGTTCGTGGTCGGGGCGCTGCTCGGCATCGACGCCGTCTTCGTGGCCGGGGCCACCGCCGGCGCCCTGTCGCTCGGTGCCGCTCTCTACTGGCGTTCGGAGCTGATCAGCGCCTGGAGGCGCGACCGTCCTCCCCGGGCCGGACCCTCGCGCTGACGGCCTCCGCCAACGTGGCGGCAAAGGCCGGTGTCAACAGGTCGGTGCCGTGGCCCTCACCCGGCCTCCACCACAGCTCCTTGGGCTCGACGGCCCACTCGTAGAGGCGCTCTGCGTGTTCGGGCCCGAAGTAGGAGTCGTCCGGGTCGTGGACGACGATCGTGAACAGGGGCTCCTCGGGGCGCACGGCCGTGGCGGTGTCCGGGAGCCCCTCACAGTCCGTCCCTATCCGGGTCCGCGCCAGGGCGGCGAGGAGCAGCCGCCCGGTGCGGCCGCTCACGGCTCGCCGGACGCGAATCAAACCGGCTCTGCCCTCGTACGACCACCCGGCCGGAGCGCTGATGGCCACGGTGCCCGCCACGCCTCCGTAGGCCCCGGAATGGATGAGGACGACGGCGCCGCCCAGACTTACGCCGACGGTGACCACGGGCAGGCCGGGCGGAGCGGCGCGTACCGCGGCGTCGACGTCGAGGGGCTCGTGCCTGCCCATGGAGCACACACCCTTCGAATGGCCATGGCCCCGGAGGTCCGGCACCAACACGTGGAACTCCTGCGCCAGGAGCCGGGCGAAGGCATGTACCCGCGGCGAGCGGGACCAGTTGGTGAAGCCGTGGACCAGCACCACCGTGCACGGCGCGGTCTCCGGCCCGGCGATGTGCCACGCACTGAGGCGTACGCCGTCCTCCGTGGTGAGAGCCAGCCGCTCCTCGCGGCGGTAGCGGGGGGCGACGACGTATTGGCGCAGGTAGGTCCCTACCGCCTGGCCAGCGTGCCGTCTCGCCATTCCGCCTCCATGCGGCCGAGCTCGGTGGTCGGGGCCGCGCCCTTGCGGTACTCGGCGAGAAGGGAACCCCACCGGTTGGTGGCCCCCAGGCGGCCGAGCAGGGCGCTCACGCCCCACACCACGCGGTCGAGGATCACGTACGACGTGGGCATGTTGAGCTGCTTGATGAGCTCGCCGTAGCGCCCGTTCACGTCGATCACCGTCTGGAGGGCCTTGCCCGTCCAGTCCTGGGTGTAGGTGAATCGCTCGCTCATGAACGGCTCGTACGGTCCCCGCACGTACTCGTACACGAACTGCGGATCGAACCCGTGGTCAGGAGGCAGGAAGCCGACCGCCACGGCCCGCTTCACCATGGTCTCGGCGTCGTGGTCCAAGATGGCGTCGAGCACGGACCCGAGACGCTCGAGCTCGCCGGGCGACCACCGCTTCACCAGCCCGAAGTCGAGGAAGGTCACCGACCCGTCGGCGTGGAAGCGGTAGTTGCCCGGATGGGGGTCCCCGTTGAACACGCCGTGCTGGTGGATCGAGCCCTGGGCGAAGCGCATGAGTATCTCACCGGCCCGGTCCTTGGTGGGCTGGTCGGCGGTTGCGAGGAACTCGGCCCAGCGCATCCCGTCCACCCACTCGCTGGTGAGCACCCGCCGGGAGCTTCGCTCGGGCACCACGCGGGGCACGCGAATGAAGGGATGCCCGGCGTAGCGCGTGGCGAACTCGGCCTGGCATGCGGCTTCGTGCGAGTAGTCGAGCTCGTCGGCCATCCGGTCGCGGAGCTCGTCCACCATGGCCTTGACGTCGAGGTTCTTCAGGGCGAACTGGGCGAAGATGCCGTAGAGCAGCTCGGCGTTGTCCAGATCGCTCTTGATGGCCTTGTCCACGCCCGGGTACTGGATCTTCACGGCGACGATCCGACCGTCGGGCATCACGGCACGGTGGACCTGGCCGATGGATGCGGCTGCGGCGGGGACTGGGTCCCAGTCGAGGAACAGCTGATCCGGACCCGCCCCGAGCTCGTCCCTGACGACCTCCTCGGCCAGGCTGGGGGCCATCGGGGGCACGTCGGCCTGGAGCGTGGCCAGGGCAGCCCGCGCCTCGGGGGGAAGGCCGTCGGCGATGAAGGACAGCATCTGGCCCGCCTTCATGATGGCGCCCTTCATGCCGCCGAGGACCTTGGCCACGTCCTCGGCGCTGCGGATGGCGAACTGCTCCTCGAGCCGGGCCCGCTCCTCGTCGGTGGCGGCTCGGCCCCTCATCCGGAGGCGGGCGTACTGGAGCCCACGCCGGCACGTCAGCCGCCACACCCGACCCTGGCGCTCGAGCCGGAGGCGCCGGTCGGCGTCTCGCAGGTAGTAAGCACCCGCACCGGCACAACCCACGCCCACCCCCGCTGCACCGGCCAGGGCTCCCACCATGGCCTTCCTCATGGGGCTCATGGGGCCTTTGTCACCGGGCGCCTACTGGTCGCGGCCGGCCACCCGTGCCTCCTGCTCGGCGGCTGCCTGGTCTTCCAGGCAGAACCGAGTGGCTGGCATGGCCTCGAGCCGAGCGCCGTCGATCTGGCGTCCGCACGCCTCGCAGGTCCCGTACGTGCCCTCGTCCAGACGGCGAAGAGCGTGCTCCACGTCGGTGAGCTCCGCCTCCAGGCTCTCCAGGATGGACATGTCCCGTTCGCGGTTGAAGGTCTCCGTGCCGGTGTCGGCCTGGTGCTGGTCCACCGAGGACAGCTCGGCCAGGCTCTCCTGCTCCGACTCGGAGGTGAGTCCCTCCTGCACGAAGTCTTCGCGCAGGCCTTGCAGACGGGCGTGCTCTTGGTCCAATCGGGCGCGGACATCGTCGCTCTGCACAGCGCAACTGTACTTCCCGCTCCGATGACCCGAAGCAGCGCCTCCACCGCAGGCAGGCCCGGAGGCCCTGGGTACGCTGACTCGTCGGGCCGCTAGCTCATCGGGTAGAGCAGGGGACTTTTAATCCCAAGGTGCCGGGTTCGAGCCCCGGGCGGCCTACAGTGAGCGTCCTGGTCAGAGCGGTATTCTGCCTCGAATCCTCGTGCTGAGGTAGTCTGTCTCACGGATTTCTCACCAAAATCTCACGGATTGGTGAGACGAGAGCCGGAGGGACAACAGTGCGAGGCAGCAAGCGCTGCCGCGCTGGCGGTGATGAGGACTGATCTGCGTCCGGCGGGAGACGTCGGTGAGCAGGCCCACACCCCGCCGAGGGTGCCAAACTGGCCGCGGTGGAGGTGATGCTGACCCTCGTGTTCCCCTTGGTGATGCTCGGGCTTCTCGGCTTCGGCGTGTTGGCACTGATAAACGGCCGGCGCGAGCCTGACCTGAGTGGGCGCCGCCCCTACGCCGCCTACCTCGTCCTGGTCACCTTCGTGGCTCTGTTCACCACAGTGTTCGCTCTGGCGCGAGCAGCCTCCTCGGCGACCCGAGCGGCGATCAACACTCCTCTCGGTGAGTGCAGCGCCGGCCCGGGTTCCATCTCCTGAACGAGTGAATCGGGCGGGTTCAGCCAAGGTTCGGGCGCTGCGAGCGTGACCAGCGGTGGGACCGCGGCGCCGATCCCAAGGTCGGTGGCCCCAAGGCCGGTCGGCGAGCCTGGCCAACCCGCTCCGCCCGCTGCCGCCGCACCGTCGCCTACGACGGTGGTAGCGCCGCCGCTGCCAACACCGGCTCCGCCGCCGGGCTTTGTGCTCAGAGGTGGGCCCGACGCCCGCAAGGAGCGCGCCCGAGAGGCCGTGCAGACCGGCTTCGTCGCTCTGGCCGCCGCGCTCGTGCTCGTCTTCCACGCCCGGCGCCTTCGGGACCTCGTGGGCGAGGTCGGTTTCGAGCAGGGCTCGGCCAAACGGCCGTACGTGTTCTACCTCTACGCCACCTGCTTCGTCAGCGTCGTCACCGCCCTGGCGTCGGGGTCGCTCGCCGCCTACGCCCTGGTTCGGGTCATCGCCCCGGGCCTGATGACCTCAGGGGCCGTCAGTGCCGAGCGCAAGGAAGGACTCGTGGGACTGGTCACCAACGGCTGGCTGACCGCAGCCGCCGCGCTCATGTTCGCCACCCATTGGAAGCGCACTCGCCAACCGGGCCTCTCTTTCCCCGGGGCGCAGTCCGACGGCTGATACCACGCGGTAGCGAGACAAGTACCTGCTGCCCCGTTCAAGGCGCTGTGATGCCCCGGCATCTTGGCGCCGGGTCAACTGCACACCCGCCCGTACCAACCGAATCGTCGCCACCGACGCCTGGGTCGTTCACCCCACCGGGGCGAACGGCGACTCGTGAACCCGATGGAGAACCAGCCTCAGTTCAGGCCGGGCGAAGCGGGGGCAAGGCTAAGCCGTACCGCGCTGCCGGCCTGATCGGGGCCGGTGCGAGGGACCAACGGATCTGAGTCTCGGACTGCGGCGCATCTCGTCCAGCGTCGAGTCGGCAAGGGCCATGTATTCGAGGGCCCGCTGCCTGGCCGCATCCGGCACATAGCCGTGGCCGGCCAGGTTTCTGATCGTGGCCAAGCCCTCGAGGATCCTCAATGTGTCCTTGTCGATGAGCCCGTGGCGGTGCGCGACGTAGCCGAGCACCAGCCCGTTGAGCCCCGGTGATGACGCCCCAGTTTCGTCTTCGAACATCGCTCGAAGCGTCTGCTCCACGCGGTCGAAGCTCTCCACTACCGCCGCCCCGGGGTCTATGTGGGCCAACGGCACCAGCTCGGCAAGGTGCAGCGGCTCCACCGATCGCATAGTGAATGCATGGTGAGCGGCCGGTTCGTCCTTGCCCGCCTGGGCGCCGGTCCCAGGCACGTGCAGTTCGCGGCGAAGACTTGACAGCGTCCGGTCCCACTCGAAGTCGACTGACCCGACGTTGGTCGCCTTGGGTTGGCCGAGTACGGCGGCAACGATGAGGGGACGGAGCGTGAGGAAGACCACTAGGACCATTGCGGGCCAGACCAGCGAGCTGATGAACTCCAGAACGTTCATGCCCCAAGATTGGCATCCCATTCAAGTGACGAGGTGGATCCAGGGCTTTGTGGGTCTCTCAGAGCATATTGGTGGCTACAGCAAGCTGCGGTGGCGTCCAAGGCGCTGCACGGCGACATGGACAGCGAGGCTTGCTTGGTGTGTCCGACTCTTCTCCCCAGCTCACCTAGTGAGCAAACGACCTGAACGGGCATAGACCGGCTCCTGTGTCCTCCCGGCGGCACGAAGCGCCCGTGCCGTCGACGCCGTTATCTGTAGACGCTGCGATGATCCTCGGTGCTTCCTGCAGTCGTCACCGGCACCGGCCGCATCGTCGAGAGGAGCAGGTGAGACGACTCGGGGACTATTGGGGTTGATGCAAGGCAGCCAGCGACTGTTCCTCATCGAGGCGGTGAAGAGACGGACGCAGATCGAGCGAGGGCGTGAGCGCAGGGAGCCCTTGAGCACCGAGGGCCGTTGGAAACCACGATGGGCAGTCAGCCAGCCGCCCGCGGCTGGTCTGCTCGGTAGAAACACCCGCACGCACGGATGGTCGCCGACATCGAGCACCGGAGAGAGCCAAGACGCGCCCTTCGCTGGCTGTGAGCTCACCAGCCGAGACCCATCCCAAGCCCCTGCTCGAGGACGGGCTCAGGCACGCGAGGGGCAAGCTCCTGGACTTGGCCCAGTTGCACCGCCCATCCCCCTGGGGTGAGTTCCCGGAGCGGGTCGATGTCGGCTGAGAGCTGGTCGCCCGCGGCCACCAGCTCAGGAGCACGGGCCAACAGGTCATGGGGGCGCGCCCGGTCGGCGTGAAGGCCGGGCTCACGCCAACGCTCCACCTCTTCGTCCAACTCCCGACCGGGATGGCGGTCGCGGAACTGCTCCACCTCCTCGGCCAAGGCGCACCACACGGCCCGTCGCCCTGGCCCCTCGTTCCGCCATGCCTTCGGCGACATCGACCAGTGGCAGCGGAGCCTGCGTGGCATCGCCCAGCGGCTCGAGTACCTGGAGGTGCGGGCCAAGCCGGAGAAGCGGGCTGACATCTGGCGGGGCCTCGACGAGGAGTTCTACGGCGCGGAGGACTTTTAATCCCAAGGTGCCGGGTTCGAGACCCGGGCGGCCTACTGCCGATGGGGTCGGTTCGTCCCTCCGGTCGAGGATGCGGCCGTTCCCCGCAGCGGCCCTGGATCTTGTCCAACGTGGTTCGCGCTACCCTGGGCTCGACCCAAGGAGGCACCTCCGCATGGCGAAGGCGCCGGACGGCATCCCGGGATCACCGCCCCTGCTCGACATCGGCCCCACCGTGTACCGCCGCGCCTCGACAGCGGCGAGGACGCCGGGGCAGCACAGGCCGGTCTCGAGCAACCAGGCCGGTCCCGGCGTCCACAGACGGCCTCGACCCCTCCACGCTCACCGCGGCCCGGTTGGCTGGACCCCACCAGCCTGGCTGACCGATCAACACCCTCCGCACGGCTCGGCGCACGGGTCGTCGAGCGGCGGCGGGCCGACGACCGAGGCCGGCTGGTGCCGGCGACCGGTGCTCAG
>JADDQT010000099.1 GCA_016781225.1 Actinomycetota bacterium | reverse complement strand
TGGCCGGCGGAGAGCTTTGACGGTCCCGCCGCCTCTGGCGCCGGCGCTCTCTGCCCGGCATCCGATGGGGGCGCCTCCGGCGCCGAGGGCGGGGCCGCCTGCCCATTGTCAGCTCTGTAGTCGGCGAAGAACTCCCTCCAGCCCTCGCTCACCGAGGAGGGGTCCTGGCGGTACTGGTCGTACATCTCCTCCACGAGCCAGTCGTTGGGCCCGAACGAGGCGGTGGGAAGGTGGCGGCCGGGCATGTCACCTCGATCGTACCGACCACATCCCGGCGCTCTGTTCACTCTCAACTACCGTCGAAGACCATGACGGCCCAGTTCATCTTCACCATGCGCGACCTGCGGCGGTTCCACCCGCCCGACCGCGAGGTGCTGAAGGGCATCAACATCTCCATGTACCCGGGCGCCAAGATCGGGGTGATCGGGGCCAACGGCTCGGGCAAGTCGTCGCTCCTGCGGATCATGGCCGGCGAGGACGACGGCTACACGGGCGAGGCCCGGCTCAACCCCGGATTCACCGTCGGTCACCTGCCTCAGGAGCCCACGCTCGACCCCGACCTCGACGTCCAGGGCAACGTGAGCGCCGGCGTGGCCGGCCTCACCTCGCTGCTGGCGCGCTACGAGGAGGTCTGCGCCGCCCTCGGCGACCCCGACGCCGACTTCGACGCCCTACTCGGCGAGCAGGCCACTCTCCAGGACCGCATCGACGCCGTCGGCGCCTGGGACCTCGAGCGCACCCTCGCCGTGGCCATGGACGCCCTCCGGCTGCCCCCGGGCGACGCCGACGTCACCACTCTCTCGGGCGGCGAGCGCCGCCGCGTGGCGCTCTGCCGCTTGCTGCTCTCCCGCCCCGACCTGGTCCTCCTCGACGAGCCCACCAACCACCTCGACGCCGAGTCCGTGGCGTGGCTGGAGCGCTTCCTTCACGACTACCCGGGGACGGTGGTGGCCGTCACCCACGACCGGTACTTCCTGGACAACGTGGCTGGCTGGATCCTGGAGCTCGACCGTGGAGCCGGCATCCCCTGGGAAGGCAACTACTCGTCCTGGCTGGAGCAGAAGCAGGCCCGCTTGGACAGGGAGGAGAAGGCGGACTCGGCCCGGAGTCGCACCCTGCAGCACGAGCTGGAGTGGATCCGCATGTCGCCGCGGGCGCGCCAGGCCAAGGGCAAGGCCCGCGTCAACGCCTACACCAGCCTGCTGGCCGAGTCGGAGGCCGCCGAGCAGCGGGCCGAGCGCCTCGAGATCACCATCCCTCCGGGGCCCCGGCTGGGCGACGTGGTGGTAGAGGCCGAGGGTGTGAGCAAGGCCTACGGTAACCGGCTCCTCGTCGACGACCTCACCTTCGTCCTGCCGCCGGGCGGGATCGTCGGCGTCGTCGGCCCCAACGGCGCGGGCAAGACCTCGCTCCTGCGCATGATCACCGGGGCCGTCGTTCCCGACAGCGGCACCCTCACGGTGGGTCAGACCGTTGTCCTGGCGCACGTCGACCAGAGCCGCGACGTCCTGGATGCGGAGAAGACGGTCTTCGAGCAGGTGACGGGAGGCGCCGACCGCATGGTGGTCGGCGGGCGGGAGCTGCACTCCCGGGCCTACGTGGCCAGCTTCGGCTTCAAGGGGTCGGACCAGCAGAAGAAGGTCCGGGAGCTCTCGGGCGGCGAGCGCAACCGCATCCACTTGGCCGTGGTGCTGGCCTCGGGAGGCAACGTGCTGCTCCTCGACGAGCCCACCAACGACCTCGACGTGGACACCCTCCGTGCCCTCGAGGAGGCTCTGGTGGCCTTCGCCGGGTGCGCCGTGGTGGTGAGTCACGACCGCTGGTTCCTCGACAGGGTCGCCACCCACATCCTGGCGTTCGAAGGTGACTCCCGCGCCCGGTGGTTCGAGGGCTCGTACAGCGACTACGAGGCGGACCGCCGGAAGCGTCTGGGCGGTGAGGCCGACCAACCGCACCCCATCCGCTACAAGCCCCTGCAGAGGGCGTGACCGCTCGAACCGTCAGGGCCCTGGCCTCGGCAGTGTGCATAGCCGGGATCGCCGGGATGATCGCCAGCGCGGTGGCGGGCAGCACGGGTGCGGCGCTCACGCTCGGCTTGGTGACGGCCACCGCCGTGCTGTGCTCCATCGTCGCCACGACGGTCACCGGCTCCCGGCCCGCACCCCTCCGCCGAGGCGACCCGGCCCGGGTCGAGTCATTGGTCCGGCGCCTGGTGGAGGGTGGAGCCGATGAGGCCGACGTGAGGGCGCTGGTGGCCCAGGCCAAGCGGCTGGGCCGGGCTGGCGGCGAGCGGCGTCCACCCGACGCTTCGCCGGCCGTTGGGCCGGAGCCGGGCTCAAGTCCCGGGCCCGAACTGCCGATATGACTCCATGACCACTGCGGCCAACCCTGCCGTTCTCCAGAGCCGCGCCGTCGAGCGTCTGGTGGAGCCGGGCAACTCCGCCATGTGCGCTCACTGCGCAGCGCCCGTCAAGTTCGTGGCTCGGTCCCAGCACCGCCAGGTGATCGCCAACGTCTACGTCGGCAACACATGGGACCGAGTCGAGCACTACCACTACGACTGCTACCTCGAGGCGGGGCAGATCTACGGCGCACCGTCCCTGCCACCCAACCGCAAGCGCAGTTAGTTACCCCCATTCCTCGGCCGGTACCGTAGGGAGGGCATGCGGAGCCGGGTAACGCGTTCCTTCGCCTTCGAGGCGGCCCATCAGCTCCCGTGGCATCCCGGCAAGTGCCGGCGCCTGCACGGCCACAACTACCGCTTCGAGGTCACCGTCGAGCGACCCCTCGACGAGAACGGCGTGGTCCTCGACTTCGACGAGCTCCACGAGGTCGTGCACCGAGAGGTCGTGGAGCGCTACGACCACCGGTACCTCAACGACCTGATGGACAACCCGACGGCAGAGCTGATCGCCGCCGAGGTGTGGAAGCAGCTCGAGGCGGCGGGCTTGGAGCTGGCGGGCCTCAGGCTCTGGGAAACGCCCGACTCCTCGGTCGAGCTCTTACCCTGAGCGGCTCGTAGCGAGGAGCCCATGGCCGGAGCCGTCGTGTTGCTGTCGGGGGGCCTGGACTCTACCGTGTGCCTGGCCATGGCCGTCCGGGAGGAATCGGCGGTCACCGCGCTCACCGTGGATTACGGCCAGCGCCACCGCGTGGAGCTGGAGGGCGCGGCCAAGGTGGCGGGCGCACTCGAGGCCGAGCAGCTGCTCGTCCACCTGGACCTGTCAGCCTGGGGCGGGTCCGCGCTCACCGACGAGGCCGTCGCCGTGCCCGACCACGCGGCCATCTCCTCCGGCGGCGCGTCGCCAGCCATACCGGTCACCTACGTGCCGGCCCGGAACCTGATCTTCTGTGCTCTGGCGTGCGGCGTCGCCGAGAGCCGAAACTGCGACACCGTCTACCTCGGAGTGAACGCCCTCGACTACAGCGGCTATCCCGACTGCCGGCCGGAGTTCGTCGCCGCCTTCCAGCAGGCGGCGACGCTCGGGCTCAAGAGGGGCGTCGAGGGGCGCCCTCTCGAGTTCCGTACACCGCTGATCAGTCGCACCAAGGCCGAGATAGTGCGCCTCGGGGTCGAGCTAGGAGCTCCGCTGGAGCTGACCTGGTCCTGCTACCGGGGGGAAGCCGCGCCCTGCGGGTCGTGTGACTCGTGCGTGCTTCGGGCCAAGGGCTTCTCCGAGGCGGGCGTGGCCGACCCGGCCCTCGCGTGACGGGGGCCACCCTCGTCGTCTCCGAGGTCTTCGGCCCCACCCTGCAGGGCGAAGGCCCTTCGGCCGGCCGCCCGGCCGGCTTCGTGCGGCTGGGTCGTTGCAACCTGGCGTGCGACTGGTGCGACACCAAGTACACCTGGGACTGGGACAACTACGACCCGCAGCAGGAGCTACGCACCGAGCAGGTGGCGACCATCGTCGATCAGCTGGACGCCATGGGCGTGGGAATGGTGGTGGTAACGGGCGGCGAGCCCCTCCTCCAGCAGCGCAACCTGGCCCCGCTGCTGCAGGAGGCCAAGGCCCGCGGCTGGCGCGTCGAGGTCGAGACCAGCGGCACCATCGCCCCACTCCTCGGCCCCGACCTGGTCGACCAGTACAACGTCTCCCCGAAGCTGGCCAACTCCGGAAACAGGCAGTCCCGGCCCTACCGGCCCGACGTCCTGCGGTCGTTCCAGGCCAGCGGCCGGGCGGTGTTCAAGTTCGTGGCCCAGGATCCTTCCGATCTCCTCGAGGTGGAATCTATGGTTGCCGAGTGCGGCCTCGACCCGGTGTACGTGATGCCCGAGGGCACCGACGCCGGCACCGTCACCGCCCGCATGCAGGAGCTGGCCGAGCCGGTCCTGACCCGAGGCTGGGTCCTCACTCCCCGGCTACACATCCTGCTCTGGGGCGGTGAACGGGGGCGGTGAGGGGAACGTGAACGTGCTCGTGAGCGGTGCCGGCGGCCTGATCGGCTCGGCACTGGTGACGTCCCTGAAATCGGACGGCCACACGGTGCGGCGGCTGGTACGCGGCCCGGCCGAGGGTGACGACGTGTCCTGGGACCCCTCGGCGGGGACCATCGACGCCGACGCCCTTCAGGGGGCCGATGGCGTTGTCCACCTGGCAGGTGAGAGCATCGCCGAGCGCCGCTGGTCGGACGCGCAGAAGGCTCGCATCCGGGACAGCCGCATCCGGGGCACCAGCCTCCTCGCCGAGTCCCTGGCCAAGCTCCCCACCCCGCCCCAGGTCCTGGTGAGCAGCTCTGCCATCGGCTACTACGGCGACAGAGGCGAGGAGGAGCTCACCGAGGACAGCCCTCCGGGTGACGACTTCCTGGCCGAAGTCTGCGTCGAGTGGGAGGCGGCCACCGCGCCTGCCGAGCAGGTGGGCGTGCGCGTCGTGCACATCCGCACCGGGATCGTGCTCGCTCCGGGCGGAGGCGCTCTGGAGCGGCAGGTGCGGATGTTCAAGCTGGGCCTGGGTGGGCGGCTCGGCTCGGGGCGCCAGTACGTGAGTTGGATATCGCTCGACGACGAGGTCGGCGCCATCCGTCACCTCCTGGACACGGCGACGGCACGGGGGCCGCACAACCTCACCAGCCCCGGGTCGGTCACCAACGCCGAGCTCACCACGGCGATGGCTCGGGTGCTGCACCGGCCTGCCCTGATCCCCGTGCCCGCCTTCGCCCTGGACTTGGTGCTGGGCGAGGGCCTGGCTCGCTCACTTGTCCTCGCCAGCCAGCGTGTAGTTCCTGCCCGCCTGCAGGAGGAGGAATACGAGTTCCGTCACCCCGACCTGGAGGGCGCGCTCCGGCACGTCCTCGGCTGAGGCTCCGGGCCGTCCGGTCCAGGCCTCCGGGAGTCGGCGTCAGGGAGTCGGGGGGCCGGGCACCGCTCGGGCGGCGTCGTCGACGATGCGAAGCAGCGGGTACGGGTTGATGGCGGCTCCGCCGTCGGGGTGGGCCTCGAAATGGACGTGGGGAGACGTCCCTCGGGCGTTGCCGGTGTTCCCGACGAAGCCGACGACTTCGCCCGCCTGTACCGGCTTGCCGTCGGCCACTCCGGGGGCGAATGCCGACAGGTGGGCGTAGTAGTAGCGGGTGCCCGTGGCCCCCACCAGCCAGAGCTTCGTGCCGCCCAGCAGGTCGGATCCCACGCTTACGAGCACACCGCGCTCGATGGCGACCAACGGCGTCCCGGCCGGGGCGAAAACATCGGTGCCCTCGTGGAGATGGGCGAAGGCGGTGCCGCTCATGCGCGGGGCGCCGAACGTGTCCGTGAAGTTGTGGGGCCCGGCAACGGGAAAGGCCAGCCCGCCGGCCATCCCGAGGCCTCCGGCCATGAACGACACGAGCTGGGCCTTGCCCGACAGCAGTACGGCGTCTGCCTTCTCCAAGGACCGGCGCGCCGCATCCAGCTCGGCGCGCTTGCGGCCGAGCTCGCCGTTGACCCGGTCGAGCTCGGCCGTGGCGCTGCCTGAGGCTTCGACGTATTCCTCCACCCGGCCCCGGTCGGCGTCGCCGACCGCGCTCAGCAGGGCCAGGCGTCGGCTCAGGTCCATGAAGTCGGGCGCCTCCAGAGCGTGGTTGAGCGGCGCGACCGGTGTGGCCGTGTATCTGGCGACCGCCAGCGTCTTGAGTCGCTCCTTGGCCTCCAGCAGCCTGCCCTCCTGCACACGGCGATCGGCGTCCACGGCAGCGAGGCGCGCCTGGAGGGTCGCCGTCTCGCCGAGGAGGGCCTCGAACCTTTGGGCCTGCACGGCCCGCAGGGCGAACAGCCGATCGAACGTTCGCTGCCGCGCCGCCAGGTCGGCCTGTGCCTTCTGTTGCGCCTCCGGCGGCATGGGTGCAGGGCTCGCCTCGGCGGGAGGCGGCGGAACCACCACCTGCGCCGTGGGAACCGGTTCCTTCGGACTGTCCTCCACGGGTTCGGAGGGAGGGACCGGAGCCGGGACGGCGGCGCCGGGCGCCGACGGCGCCGTTGTGGTGGTGGACCCACTCCCTCCGGGCACCTGAGATTGGGCCTGCGCCCCTTGGGTTCCGAGGACCGCAGGGGGAGCGACGGCTGCGAGCACCAGCAACACGGCCAGCCTCAGGGCCGACATCCTCGGGCGCGCGCGCCAGGTCAGGCCAAGCTCATGCCCGGTGTGCTCCGTCCCGCCCATCAGCCCCCCGCCCGTCAACGCGCCACTGAGAGTATCCGAACGGCACTGGACTCTCGGTAGGCTGAGGGCCCGATGCCCGTCACCTTCCATGCCGCGCCCGTCCCCGCCCCTGCAGTCGATTTAACCTTGGTCGCAGCGCACCATAGTCAAAGTCCACATAGAGCGCAGCGCTGCGGCCTGCTCTCACCGGAGGCGTAGGCGATGGTCACCAGCGAGGAGGACGTGCCCCGCTTCAGCCTGCGCAGGGGCGCCCGGTTCCTCGAGACCTTTCGGGACGAGGCGCAGGACGACGAGGGCGACCAGGGATGGCTGGCCAGCCTTGGGCAGGAGCCCGACGAGGACGGCGCGAGCAGCCTCGGCGAGCACGACGCGGTGCTCCAGCGGGACGTTGTCGGTGAGAGCCACGCTGCGAGCGAGCAGGCCGAACCCGTCGAGGCCGAACCCGTCGAGGTCGAGGTCTCGGAGCCGGCGAACGTCTACCCAGCGGCCCTGAGCGACGCCGTGGCCACGCTGGCGGATCGTCTGGCCGTCCTCGAAGAGGCGCTGGCCCGCACGGCGGCCGCCTGCACCGTGGCCCGCGTGGTGCTCGGTG
>JADDQT010000098.1:6929-7259 GCA_016781225.1 Actinomycetota bacterium | reverse complement strand
ACGTGACGCTGGACGTCATTGCCGGTGAGCCTCGCCCGGTCAGTGGCCCGGTGCTGTCCAACTCGTTCGGCTTCGGTGGCCACAACGCCACCCTGGTGCTGGCCGCAGCCCCGCGCTGATCCCCGGAGCCTGACCCTGCGGATCGCCGCCGGCCGCCCGTCGGCCGCCTCCGCCGAGATCACCGAGCTCGACGGGCGCACGGTGGCCATGTTCCGCCTCGAAGGGGGTGAGCACCGGGGAGCACTGGGCCCGGCCGAGGGCCTAACCGTCGAGCGGACCTTGGAGATGGCCACCGAGCTGGGCGTGCCCGTGGTGGGCGTCCTCGCCACC
>JADDQT010000098.1:0-6903 GCA_016781225.1 Actinomycetota bacterium | reverse complement strand
CGCCTCGCTGCATGCCTGGGGCCGGGTGGCCAGGGCGGTCAGTGCCGCGTCCGGTGTGGTACCGGTGGCCATCGTGGTCACCGGCCCGTGCGTGTCGGGGCCCGCCCTGCTCCTGGGCGTGGCCGACATCCTCGTCATGACCAACGAGGCCTTCGCCTACGTGAGCGGCCCCCGGGCGGTGCAGGGATTCACCGGCAAGGAGGTGGGCAACCGCGAGCTCGGAGGCGCCGACGTCCACGCGCTGCACACCGGGCTGGCATGGGCCGTGGAGGACGACGAGGACGCCGCCCTCGACGCCGCGCTCCACGCACTGTCCTACTTCCCGCCGAACAACCATGAGGAGCCACCCGTCACCCTCTCGTCCGATCCGGTGGGGCGAGACTCGGAGGTGGCGGCGTCGGCCGTGCCCGCCTCGTCGACCGCCTCCTACGACGTGCGGGTGGTGGTCGAGGACGTGGTGGACGCCGAGTCCTTCTTCGAGGTCAGGCGCCTCCACGCCCCCAACATGGTCACCGGGTTGGCGACCGTCGGCGGCATGCCCGTTGGCGTCATCGCCAACCAGCCCTCGCAGACGGCCGGAGCCATCGACGTGGACGCGGCCAGCAAGGCGGCCCGCCTGGTGCAGCTGTGCGATGCGTTCAACGTCGCCCTGCTCACCTTCGTGGACACGCCCGGGTTCCAGCCCGGCAAGGACGTCGAGTGGCAGGGAATGATCCGCCACGGCGCCGAGCTGGTGCACGCATACGCCGCGGCCACCGTGCCCCGTGTGAGCGTGATCCTGCGCAAGGCATACGGCGGCGCATACATCGTGATGGACTCCAAAGGGATGGGCGGCGACACGTGCCTGGCCTGGCCCTCGGCGGAGGTGGCGGTGATGGGTGCCCAGGGCGCAGTCAACATCCTCCATGGCCGCCGCCTGGCCGCGCTGGACGACGCCACTGCTCGCGACCAGGAGCGCAAGGCGTTGGAGACCGACTACGCCGAGCGCTACTGCACGCCGGTGATCGCCGCCGAGCGAGGGTTCGTGGACGAGGTGATCGAGCCGGCGGCCACGCGCCGGGTCGTGGCCGGCGCCCTGGCCGCCCTGCACACCAAGCGGGAGCGGCTCCCGCACCGCCGCCACGCCAACACGCCGCTGTAGCGGCCCGCTGCTGCAAGGATAGGAACATGCTGCTCGAGGGCAAGAAGCTGGTCGTCACCGGGGTGCTCACCGACGCCTCCATCGCCTTCGCCGTCGCCCGGCTGGCGCAGGAGCACGGTGCCGAGCTGGTGCTCACCTCCTTCGGCCGGCCCATGAGCCTCACCACCCGTTCGGCTCGCCGCCTCCCCGAGCCCCCCGACGTGCTCGAGCTGGACGTGTCCAACCCCGAGCACTTCACCGCCCTCACCGGCGAGCTGCAGCGCCGGTGGGGCCGGGTGGACGGGGTCGTCCACGCCATCGGCTTCGCTCCCGAGGCCTGCCTCGGCGGCGACATCCTGCGGGCGGAGTGGGACGACGTGGCCACCGCACTGCAGGTGTCGGCCTACTCCCTGAAGGCCCTAACCCAGGCCGCCCTACCCCTCATGAAGGAGGGCGGGGGCTCGGTGGTGGCCCTCGACTTCGACGCTCGGCAGGCGTGGCCCCAGTACGACTGGATGGGCGTGGCCAAGGCCGCCCTCGAGTCCACGGCCCGATACCTGGCCAGGGACCTTGGCCCCCTCGGGGTGAGGGTCAACCTGGTATGCGCCGGCCCCCTCCGCACCGTGGCCGCCAAGTCGATCCCCGGGTTCGACAGCTTCGAGGAGGCATGGAAGGACCGGGCGCCCCTCGGGTGGGACGTGGGCGACGCCGAGCCCGTGGCCCGGGCCTGTGTGGCCCTGCTGTCGAACCTGTTCCCGGCCACCACTGGCGAGATGGTTCACGTCGACGGCGGCTACCACGCCGTGGGCGCCTGAGTCGGACTCGCCCGTGACCGACCTTCGGGACCACCTGGTCGATTCGCGCCTGGCCGGCTCGGTGGCCACCACTCCGGGCAACACGGTAGCCAACTGCGAGAAGCTCGTCGCCGGCAAGCCGGACTACACCTTCGGGCTCTCCGACTGGCAGAGCGTCGACGTGGTCGAGGTGCGTGCCGTGGTGGCCAAGGTCTTCGGCGACGCCGCTGTCGACGGTGAGCCCAACGGCCCGGGTTGGATAGACCCCGACTCCACGCTGGCAGCCATCGAAGGCCACCGCTCCAAGCTGGCCGAGCACGTCTGTGCCCGCTCCGTGGTGCTGCTCGCCACCGGCCATCCCACCGGCTTGCTGCCCCACTACATGGCGCTGGGGCGGGCCCTTGCCGGGGCGGGCTGCGAGCTCCTCACGCCGCTCGACAATTCTTGGCTCGCGACCGGACCCGACCGCCGGGGCATCCGCTTCCTCGGCCGGGTCGGCTGCGCCTGGACGGGTGGTGACCTGATCCACACTCATCGATCGAAGTACATGGAGGCCATGCTCGACGCCCTGGACAGCGAGGGCCGCCGGCCCGACCTGGTGCTCGGTGACCACGGCATGGCGGGTGCCGCCATCGAGTGCGGGATCGACACGCTGGGCATCGCCGACGTGAACGACCCAGCGCTCTTCCTGGCCCAGTCCCGAGGCCGCACCGACTCGGTCATGCCCATCGACGACAACCTGGCTCCCCGCCTGTTCGAGCCCGTCACCGCTGCCATCCTCGACGGCCTAGGTGCCCGAAGCGGGTAGCACAGCTCGACGGGCTCGTGATCTCGCCCAGCCGACTGGCTCACGTGTTCCTGATGCCGCAAGGCCACCAACCCGTCGTGGCCTGGGTTGAAGGGGGAGGGAGGCCGATCCTGCTCGCTCCCTGTGCGAGCATCGAGGACATCGGCGACTGGGCTATCGCCGAGGGCGCCGTAGGAGTATTAGTGCGTAGGGTGAGGGAGCCCCAGGCGTACTGGTGGGGACCGGGCGTGGACATGCCGTTCAACAAGGCCGACCTGCTCCTCGGAACACCTCCTGAAAGAGACAGTGTCGCTGGAGTTGGGCGGCTTGCGAGGATGGCGGTGGTCGACGTCAACCACGGCAGCCATGTCGCCTACTGGTCCGACCGGGCATGGTCGTCTCTTCATCCTGAGCGGTCTGAGCGCCGGCGCCGGTTGTTCAACGGGGAGCTCGAGGAGATAGTCGACAAGGCGGACGTCGACAGCGTCAAGGACGCTGACGAAGTGGTCGTGAGCCGCTGTGACTTGTTCCAGGAGGGCGAGCCCCACGCTCGAGGGATGATCCGGAACCGCCAGCTCCATGATCTCGATGTCGTCATCAGCGATGGGGAGGACGCCGTCAATCCCAACTTCCACGCCGGACCACCCGAAGACATGGCGCTCGAGCCCCCAAGCTGAAGGGAAGCTCTGGGTGGTCACCAGGCGTCTTCGGAATGCACCTCGACCGCTTCAAGCTCTGAGTCGGCCAAGACCGCATCGACCAGCTCGGTCGGTCCTGCGACGTACGTCCATGGATAGTCGATCTCCGTGCCAACGAACCAAGATTCGTCGTCGGGCCACCACCGCTGCGGGCTCTGTCGGTTGAGGGCGTCGTCGACCAGCCGGGTGCTGCCGATGGACCGCACGGCGTCGAGCGGGCCATCGAAGAGCACCATGTCGCGTGCCCCCCACCACGGCTGCACGGGGCACGAATCGACGAAGTCGTATGTAGCCTGCGCCTTCGTGGTCTCTTGTCGGTGAAGGCGATGCACCGCCAGCCAATGCCAAACCGCAGCCAACCCAAAGGGCGCATGGCTGAGGTACAGGGTGGAACTGGATTGCCGATGCAACCACCCCCAGCCCGACCACAGCCCGAAGTGACATCGTTGAGGATCGGATGTGGCCACTGCGAGCACCGGGATCAGCCGATCGACGACGGCCGGGGCGAGGTTGCCCTCCACCTGGGTCACCGGCTCGGGGAATGGGTACTCGTAGGGTTGGACACCGCGTTCGAGGTACGACGGCGCCATATCGCCCCATCGAGCTCCGTTGGCCAGGGGATGGTGGATCCGAACGTAGGCGCCGAAGGTGTCGGGAACGACGAGGGCCACACCACTGCGACCCCTCATGGCGCCGATCATTCGCTCAGCACGGTCAGCGGTGGTGGCGGGGGCCAAGTCGGCGAAGGGCTGAGTCACCGCGGTCTTGTCACAGGTGCGGCGAAGATCGCCGCTCCCTCGACAACAGCAGGAAGGCGCCAACCATCATGACGACCGCTCCTGCCATTCGCAGGTTCCTCTTTGGCGCAAGCTTGGCGGCGACGTCGCCGGGTGTGTTCACGCCACCCTGTGTCTCGACGCACGGCGCCTTCGACGGATACAGGCCAGGTGGAGGAGCAAGGCAGCGAACCATGCGATCGCGGCCGCAGCAACCGCCGGTGCTGTCACGAGGATCCTCGTAGCTACCAGAGACAGAGGGACGATGCCAACCCCTTGGAGGAGAAGCATCAGGCTCTGTCTTCGGCGGAGCAACCACGCGCTCACTCCCACGCCGAGGTATGGAGCTGCGAACCACGGCGGGAAGTCGATCAGTAGGAGGAAGATCGCGAACAGAGCAAGCACGGCGGCACTGAGCAGACAGGCGAAGTGGGCGAGTGTTATTAGCGCGGCGGTGTCAGGCCGCCGCACCTCGAAGCCGGCATAGGCAGCCAGAACGGCTCCTGCCGCCACGCCGGCCACGGCCGTGATGGGCAAGAAGTATGCGATGCCGTCCGGGCATGACCACACCCCGGCGCCTGCTTCGCCGCCGGTTTCCCACGTGCACAGGAAGTGTGTGGCGTGCATCACTTGGCTGCCCAGGATGGCCGCCAGCACAGCGACCAAGACCGCGGCGACAACAGCGAGGGTCGCTCGGTCACCGATCCGATCCGGAGGCACGCGGGTCTTCCAAAGTGGCTCGATCAACAGCCGGCTGAAGCGGCCAGGGCATCGCAGGCGCGGGCCATCCGCGCCGGCGAGAGGGTGGCGACGCGGTGACGGAACGCTTCTTTGGGCAAAGTGTGGACGTTGTCGAAGTTGACGACGCACTCCGTTGGGACCCCGTCGTCGGCTGCGGTCAGCGCGAGCTCCGAGACCAGTCCTCGCCTGGTCCTGGTGAGCGCAGCCACCACGACCGAGCCGATTCTCTCTACGACGGGGTCGCGCGTCAGCACCAACACCGGCCGGTCGCCGCCCGGCGTGGCGGCAAACCACACTTCACCGCGTCGCATGGCTCCAGTCGGACCAGTCCTCCGCCGGTCCCCAGTCGGCTACGGCCGCGAGGGATTGCTCGCCCACATCCAGGGGCACCTCGGCCCAGGTCTCGGCGTCCACCTCACTGGCCAAACGGAGCAGCTGGCGGCGAAGGGCGTCCCGCAGCAACTGGGAGCGATCGATCCCGAGGCGCTGAGCCCACTCCTGGACGGAGCGGGCGTCGGCCTGGGTGACCCGGAAGCTCAGCATCGTCATACAACAAGGATACGCCGTAATACGAGACCGGTCAACGGGTTGCTCGATGGTCAGCGGCGAACGATATGCTTTGAAACGTCACAAGAGGGGCAATGTGTGCGATGCCACACAGCCTGCTAGCTGAAGACGGCCGAGACTTGCTGTCACGGGCGATGAGCCACGCCTGCCATTCGTCTCTCCACGGCTCGTGGTGAACACCTGCAGGCGCCGACGAGAGCGACGACCGTCATCACGGCCACCACGAACGAGCGATTGCTGGTGAACCGCCTTCGCCCCAGAGCCCGGGTCTTCGCTCGCCCCTCTGGGTGATGACTGCCCGCTAGCGCCGGCCACGTTCGGCTCTGAGGCTCCGGTCGGCTCGTGATGGCGAGGGCATGGAGGCCGCCATGGAGGCGTAGGTCCGGTGCCAGCCGAGCACCGATTCCACGTAGGCGCTCGAGTGGTTGTAGGAGAAGAACGCCGGGCGCAAGCCCTCGTCGAGGTCGAGACCTCCACCAGGGACGGCACGGCAGAGATAAGTGGCGGTGCCGAGGGCTGCGTCATAGGCGTTGTGGACGTCGGTGTTCCCGTCACCGTTGGCGTCTCGGGCGACCCGACTCCAGGACGACGGGATGAACTGCATCGGCCCCACCGCCCGATCGAACTCCAGGTCCCCGTCGAGGAGACCGTCCTCGGTGTCGGCTACCACGCCGCTGTTGGACCCGTCGAGGCGAATACCGACGATGGGCGGGATCGGATCGCCATTGAGGGTGGTCCGGGCACCTCGGAAGCGGCCGTGATCCGACTCGATCTTCCCTATGGCCGCGATCGCCGTCCATCCCACCCGGCACCGCGGCCGCTCGCTTTGCATGGTCGATGCTGCCCTCTGGTACGCATCGAGGAAGAGCCTGGGAACGTCGCTAGGAGGCACTGGCGCGGCGGCGGTGGCGAGGTCGAGGAGGAGCCGGCGGTTGTCGACCTCGGCGCCCAGAGCCCGCACGCGCTCCGAGGCCGCCTGCAGCTCGACGACTGCCAGGTCTCGTCTGGACACCGCCTCTTCACGACTCCGCACGCCGGCCCGGACCTCTTCGGAGGCCGCTTGACTAGCCCGCTTGTACGTGTTCGTGGCCAAGCCCTGCACCTCACTGGCGTGGCTCAGCAGCGCACCTCGGCGAGCCAGGTCCTCGGGGCCGTCGGCGTTCACGAGGTATTGCAGGGACAGGCCCACGTTGCCGCCGGTGACGTACTGGCCCACGGCGAGATTGCGCAACCGCCCCCGCGCCGAGATGAGGACCTCGGCCTTTGACTTCTCCTCCTCGCTCAGCGCGGCAAGTCGTCCCTCGGCGGCAGCGGCCTCGGCTTCGAGTCCCCGTAGCCGCCTGGTGATCTCGAGCTCGTGCGCCACTTCCCCCTTGAGCTCCTTCTCCGCGGTGGCCAGCTCCTGCTTGGCCCGACGCAG
>JADDQT010000097.1:4701-7262 GCA_016781225.1 Actinomycetota bacterium | reverse complement strand
CCCCGCTCCGGAGACGGTCCCCGCACGGGTCGGCCACCGAGCTCGACCACGCCCCCGTCGGCCTGCTCGAAGCCGGCCAGCACCCGGAGCAGCGTGGACTTGCCGCACCCGCTGGGACCGAGCAAGGCCAGCACCTCGCCGGGCCCCACCCACAGGTCGATGCCGGCGAGCACCTCCACGGCGCCGAAGGACTTGGTCACCTCGCGGGCCACGAGCGTTGCCGGCGGGTGCGGCGCCTGCGGCTGATCGGCCTCTGCCCGGGTCAACGGTCGCTCCAGGCCACGAAGGGCCGGGTTGCCGCCCGAAGGATGGTGTCGCCCAGCAGGCCCACCACGGCGAAGCAGAGCATCCCCACCAGGATCTGGTCCAGGCGGCCGCCCTCCCGGGCCGCGTTCATCATGGCGCCTATGCCGGTCTGGGTACCGGTGAGCTCGCCCACGATCACGCTCATCCACCCGAGCGTCAGCCCCAGCCGGAGCCCGGTCACGATGCCGGGCAACGCCGCGGGAACGTAGACCCGCCGGGCCAGCGAGCGCCGAGGGGTGCCGAGCATGAGGGCGGTCTCCACGTAGGCGCCAGGCACCCGACTCACGCTGTCGGCCGTTGCGATCAGGATCGGGGAGACGGCGCCGATGAAGACCAGATATCGGGCCGCGCCCTCGCCCAACCCGAACCACACCAGGGCGAGGGGAAGCCAGGCGAAGATTGGGATGGCCCGCAGGGCCTGCACGAGCGGGTCCACCAAGTCGGCCACCAGGCGCGAGAGACCGATGCCGAGGCCGATCGTGAGGCCGATCGCCACCGCCAGCCCGTACCCCGACAACCACCGGAGGATGCTGGCCGACAGGTGCTCGGGGGCGGCACCGCTGAAGGGCACCACGCCGGCGAGGACGTCGACGCGCGTGCCGGCCACGAAGTCCCACGCCGCCTCGGCGACGTCCCACGGGCCAGGCAGCAGCTTGGTGGAGACGATGCCCTGGGCGCTGCACAGCCACCAGGCCCCGAGCAGGGCCGCCGGCACCACGAGCCCAAGGGCCCGCCGCCTCCTCGGCCAGCGCGTGCTCCTCCGAGCACCGGGAAGCGTGACCGCGTCGGCGGCGATGTTCGCGCTCGGTGCGAGGGCGACCTCTTCGATCGACGAAGTCCCAGCCGACGACCCGGCGACGGGCAACCGGCCGTCCCCGACCGTCTCGACCTGCTCCGAGGAGGTTGACGCGGGCACCGCTCGCGCTCGGGTCAGCTCTGGGGCTGGTGCTGCAGCTCGAAGACCTGGGAGAAGTCCACGTCCTTCTTGAGCACGCCGGTGGCTCGCATCTCCTTGGCGGAAGCCTCGAACTGTGACTTGCGGGCGTCATCGAACCGCCACTCGGCACCGACGTTGGACAGGACCTCCTTGTACACCGCCTCGCTGTACCCGAACTGCTTCACGAGCAGGTCCTTCCACACCTCGGGATCGTTCTTCCCACCGGGCGAGAGGTACTCGGCGGCGTCTCGCTGCATCTTGGTGACGGCTTTGAGCACCTCGGGACGGGCCAGCATCTTGGGCGACGCCCAGATGGCGGTGTTGAAGTTGCCCAGACCGGTGGTGTAGGGGTCGGCAAGGCGCTTGCCGATCCCCGACAGCACGCTCTGGGTGGCCAGGGGCTCGGTCCCGAAGTAGGCGTCCACGTCGCCCCGCTCCAGCGCCGCGGGCATGTCCGCGTAGCCCAGAGGTACCGCCTTCAGGTCCCGGTCGAGCTTGAGGCCGGCGCGGTCGAGGAGATTGTTCAGGATGAGGACGAGGATCCCCGGCGGCGGGACGGCGAAGGTCTTGCCCCTCAGGTCAGCGACGCTCTCGACGCCACGGTCCTTCCTGCCGATGATCCCGAGGCCGTTGCGGGAGCACATGCAGATGACCTTCGACCCGAAGCCCTCCTCCTTCTCGATGAGGCCGTTGTAGGGACCGAAGAGCCCGAAGTCGAGGTCACCGGCCTGCAGAGCCCGGTTCATGTCCGAGCCGCTGGTGAAGATCTTCACCTCGACCTTGACACCCTCCGGGGCGAAGCGCTGCCAGAAGAGCGGCGAGGAGGCATGGTTCTTGGCGTACACCGCGGTGGTGATGCTGGTGCCCGCCAGCGACGCCCCTTGGCCGGCGGCCGTTGTCTGAGAGCTGCCCGAGCCCTTCTCGTCGTCCGAGCCACAGGCACCGAAGGCGATGGCCGCCGCCCCGGCACCGGCCAGGCTCAGGAAGCGCCGACGTGACAGCGCGCCCAGATCGTCGTGACCCATCCCCGTCTCCCCTCTGCCGGCCTCCGGGCCGGCTCCCCCGCGAAAGTTAGTCGCAGGGTTTCCGGAACGGCTGTCGCCAAACACTCATTGCCCAGCAGGCGGCTCCACCAGCCATACCTCTTCCTCACCGAGGTGGTCGCGTAGCGAGCGCACCTGGCTCCCGACAGCGGCGTCCTTGCCATCCAACACGACCAGCGCCTCGTGGGCGTGACGGGCCAACCAGGAGTCGCGGCGCCTGAGCGCCATCCCGGCCGCCTGCTTGGACTCCGGCGCCTTGGCCTGCAGCAGCACCT
>JADDQT010000097.1:0-4565 GCA_016781225.1 Actinomycetota bacterium | reverse complement strand
GGCGCCCAGCCCGAGCCCTGTGAGCACGAGGAGATCCGGGTGCAGCTCCAGCTTGGCGGCCAGGATCCGACGCAGCTGCTCGTGAACGCCTTTGGACACAGGGTTCTCCTCGTATCCGCCGAGGGCGGGCGGGCGGGGACCGGCCACCACGAGGCGGTGGCCTTCGGGGATGCGAGGGTCGGAGTCGGATCCGACCGGAACGAGGTCCGGGGCGCCGAGGCCCTCGGGCATCCCCTCCCCGCTCCGGCTGCGCTGGGTCCGGGCCGCCTCCACGGCCAGGCGGTCCACCAGGTCGTTCATCCGGTCCTCGGAGTGCCCCTTCACCCATGTGAAGCCCACCCGCTGCGAGTCCGCCCGAACAGCCTCTATGAGCGGCTCCCAGACGTCTCGGTTGGCGACGGGCTTCTTGGCCTTGTTGAGCCAGCCCCGGGCCAGCCACCCCTCCCACCAGCGGTCCCGGAAGCAGTTGACCACGTAGGTCGAGTCGCTCACCACCTCGAGCCGCCCCTCCAGCGACGTCACCGCCTCCAGGGCGGCCCGTACCTCCATGCGCTGGTTCGTGGTCTCGGGGTCGGCCCCGCTGGCGTAGCGCCCGCCGGGTACGGCCCACGCCCATCCGCCGGGCCCCGGGTTCCCGAGGCAGGCGCCGTCGGTGTACACCTTCGTGACCACGACCGACTCTCGCGCAATCGACGCCGGCGGTGGGGCTCGCAGCGCGCGAGAGTGGCATCGTGACCGATGACGACCGGGTGAGCGTCTACTTCAACCCAAGCTGTTCGAAGTGCCGGGTCACGCGCGAGCTGCTGGACGAACGGGGGGTGGACGCGGAGTACTTCCGCTACCTCGACGAGTCACCGTCCCTCCCCGAGTTGGAGCGGGTGATGGGCATGCTGGGCATCGAGGATCCCAGGGCCATGATGCGCACCGGCGAGCCGCGTTACGCCGAGCTGGGCCTGGAAGCGGTCGAGGGCGAGGGCCTGCTCGAGGCCATGGCCGCCAACCCGATCCTCATCGAGCGGCCCATCGTCATCCGCGGCGATCGGGCCGTCATCGCCCGCCCACCCGACCGGTTGCTGGAGCTCTGGAACTGACCGGTGGCGCGCGGGCATGGCGCCAGGTGCGACGATAGGACCCCATGGACCCGCTGATCATCGACGGCTTCGCGCACCAGCTGCCCGACATCGACCCCCAGGAGACCGGCGAGTGGGTCGACTCGTTCGACGCCGTGGTCCAGCATCTGGGCAAGCCCCGGGCCCAGTTCCTGCTGCTCAAGCTGCTGGAGCGGGCCCGTGAGCAGCAGGTTGGCTTCCCCGCCACCGTCTCCACGCCGTACGTCAACACCATCCCGCCTCAGCAGGAGCCCTGGTTCCCCGGCGACGAGCACGTCGAGCGGCGCATCCGGGCCTTCATCCGCTGGAACGCCGCGGTCATGGTCACCCGGGCCAACACCCTGTCCGACGGCATCGGCGGCCACCTGGCCACCTACGCCAGCTCCGCCAGCCTCTACGAGGTCGGCTTCAACCACTTCTTCCGCGGCAAGGGCGACGGGCGCGGCGACCAGGTGTACTTCCAGGGCCACGCCGCCCCGGGCATCTACGCCCGGGCCTTCCTGGAGCGCCGCCTGAGCGAGGACCAGCTCGACCACTTCCGTATGGAGATCGGTGGCGGGGGACTCTCCTCCTACCCCCACCCTCGGCTCATGCCCGACTTCTGGGAGTTCCCGACGGTCTCGATGGGCATCGGTCCCATCAACGCCATCTACCAGGCCCGCTTCAGCCGCTACCTGCACAACCGCGGCATCGTAGACACGTCGGGGTCCAAGGTGTGGTGCTTCATAGGCGACGGTGAGACCGACGAGCCCGAGACCCTCGGCGCCCTGTCGCTGGCCGCCCGCGAGCAGCTCGACAACCTGATCTTCGTGGTCAACTGCAACCTTCAGCGCCTCGACGGGCCGGTGCGGGGCAACGGCAAGATCATCCAGGAGCTCGAGGCCATCTTCCGGGGCGCGGGCTGGAACGTCCTCAAGGTGATCTGGGGGTCGGCCTGGGACCAGTTGCTGGCCCGGGACACCGATGGCGTGCTCCTCAACAAGATGAACTCCACCGTCGACGGCGAGTTCCAGAAGTACTCGGTGGAGTCGGGGGCCTACATCCGTGAGCACTTCTTCGGTCCCGACCCCCGGCTTCGCCAGATGGTCGAGCATCTCAGCGACGACGAGCTGCGCACGCTGCCACGCGGCGGCCACGACTATCGCAAGCTCTACGGCGCGTACAAAGCGGCGGTGGAGCACACCGGCTCGCCCACGGTGATCCTGGCCAAGACCGTGAAGGGCTGGACCCTCGGCCCGGAGGTGGAAGCCCGCAACGCCACCCACCAGATCAAGAAGATGACCAAGGCCCAGCTCCACACGCTGCGGGACCGCCTGTACCTCCAGGACGAGATCCCCGACGACGCCCTCGACGCCGAGTTCCCGCCCTATTACCGCCCGGCCGAGGACTCGCCCGAGTTCGCCTACCTGATGGAGCGCCGGCGGTCCCTCGGCGGATGCCTCCCCGAGCGGCGGTACGAGCACAAGGCCCTGCCCGCACCCGAGGACAAGACCTTTGCCGACTTCCTCTCGGGGTCGGGAGGCCAGGCCGTATCCACCACCATGGGTTTCGCCCGTCTCATCAGGAACCTCCTGCGGGACAAGGGACTCGGTGCCCGGGTGGTCCCCATCATCCCCGACGAGGCGCGTACCTTCGGCATGGACGCCCTGTTCAAGGAGTACAAGATCTACGCCGCCCTCGGCCAGCGCTACGAGCCGGTGGACGCCAAGCTCCTCCTCTCCTACACCGAGTCCCAGTCGGGCCAGATCCTCGAGGAGGGAATCACCGAGGCGGGGTCCATGGCCTCGTTCACCGCCGCCGGAACGTCCTACGCCACCTGGGGTGAGCCCATGGTGCCCTTCTACATCTTCTATTCCATGTTCGGCTTCCAGCGGACGGGAGACCTCATCTGGGCGTTCGGCGACTCGAGGGGCCGCGGCTTCCTCCTCGGTGCCACCGCCGGGCGTACCACCCTCAACGGGGAGGGACTCCAGCACGAGGACGGCCACTCCCTCCTGCTGGCCAGCACGGTGCCCAACGTGTCGGCCTACGACCCTGCCTTCGCCTACGAGGTGGCCGTGATCGTCCGCCACGGGCTGGCCGCCATGTACGGCGACGAGCCCGAGGACCGCTTCTACTACCTCACCCTGTACAACGAGAATTACGAGATGCCGGCCATGCCCGAGGGGGCCGAGGAGGGCATCGTCCGAGGGATGTACCGCTTTGCCGCTGCCCCCGAGGGCCCCGGGCGGCGGGCAACGATTCTCTTCAGCGGGCCGGCCTACGGCGCGGCCATGGAGGCTCAGCGCCTGCTGGCCACCGATCACGACGTGGCCGCCGACTGCTGGAGCGTCACGTCGTACAAGGCGCTCCGCGAGGAGGCGCTGGAGACGGAGCGCTGGAACCGCCTGCATCCCCACGACGCACCTCGCGTGCCCCACGTCACCCAGGTGCTGTCCACCCAGACCGAGGGCCCCTTCGTGGCCGTCACCGACTTCATGAAGGCCGTTCCCGACCAGGTGTCCCGCTGGGTCCCCGGCCACTTCACGCCGCTCGGGACCGACGGCTACGGCCGCTCCGACGACCGTCCCGCCCTGCGGCGCCACTTCGAGACCGACGCCGCCCACGTGTTGGTGGCCGTGCTCAAGGCCCTGGCCGACACCGGCGACGCCAAGGAGGAGGAGGTGGCCGATGCCATCGCCCGCTACTCCATAGACGCAGAGGCGCCTGATCCTCGGATTGCTTGACGCTCTAGGGGAAGGGGGAGGAGGCTCCCGAGCCGGTGGCCAACCCCGCCCTACCCCACCGGCTCGGGACCTCCTCCCCCTTCCTTCGACCTAGGCTCCGCGGCTTGATGGCGACTCTGCGGCTGTCGCAGCACCCCGATGCCGATCGGCTGCTGAGTGATGATCCGCTGGCGTTGTTGATCGGGATGGTGCTCGACCAGCAGATACCGCTGGAGCGGGCGTTCAAGAGCCCCTACGACCTGAAGGAACGCCTGGGCGGGCGACTCGACGCATCCGAGATCGCTGGCATGGACCCCGAGCAGCTGGCCCGGGTTTCGCCCAGCCACCGGCTCTCCACCGCTTCTGGGGGTCGAACGCCAAGCGGGTGCAGGCGCTGTGCCAGATCGTGATCGACCAGTACGACGGCCGGGCAGAGGCGGTATGGGAATCCGCCCGCAACGGCGAGGAGCTGGTGGCCAACCTCAGGGCTCTCCCGGGCTTCGGAGAGCAGAAGGCCCGCATCTTCGCCGCACTGCTCGGCAAGCAGCTCGGCGTGCAGCCTCCCGGCTGGAGAGAGGCGGCCGGAGACTTCGCCTCCCCGGGCAGCCACATGTCGGTGGCCGACATCGACGGTCCCCAGAGCCTGGCTCTGGTACGTCGTTACAAGCAGGAGAAGAAGGCGGCGGCCAAAGCCACGGCACCGGAGGCGGCCCCGGTCGCCAAGCGACCGAAGAGGCGGTCCAGGGCCTGA
>JADDQT010000346.1 GCA_016781225.1 Actinomycetota bacterium | reverse complement strand
AGATCGGAGCGCACTACCTGGAGCGACCCAGCGGCGGCCGGGGAGTGCTCCTCGGCGGCGCTCCGGGCGTGCGGCCGGCCCGCATCGTTGTCCTCGGCGCCGGCAACGTGGGTTGGAACGCGGCATGGATTACGCAGGGCATGGAGGCCGAGGTCTGGCTCCTGGACAAGGACCTCGACCGGCTGCGCTTCGTGGACCAGATCCACAAGGGCAGGATCCTCACGCTGGCGTCGAACCGCGGCACCGTGGAGCGGGCCGTGGCCGAGGCCGACCTCGTCATAGGGGCCGTGCTGGTGCCGGGAGGACGCTCGCCCGTGGTGGTCACCGAGGAGATGGTGCGGACCATGAGGTCCGGCTCGGTGATCGTTGACCTGGCCGTGGACCAGGGCGGTTGCATCCAGACCACCAGGGAGACCACTCACGCCGATCCGGTGTTCCAGGCCTTCGGTGTCACCCACTACGCCGTGGGCAACGTTCCCGCCGCCGTCCCCCACACCTCCACCTACGCGCTGACCAACGCCACCCTGCCCTACGTGCTGGAGGTGGCCGAGCAAGGGCCGCTCGGCGCCGTCCAGTCCGACCCCGCCCTGCGCTCCGGGGTCACCACGGTGGGAGGCACGGTTACCAACCCGGCGGTGGCGCAGGCGCTGGGCTTGGCGGCGGTGGATCCTGTCGTGTGCCTGAAAGGAAGCGCCGCCTAGTACCATTGCCCCTCCATGGCCAGTGATGCTCCCGTCGACACGCGCGCGCTCCTCCAGCAGGAGCGCGAGGCGCTTCGCCACCAGCTCGAGGAGCTGGGCTTCGGTGATGAGGGCGGCGGGTTGAGCTACGACGCCAACTTCGCCGACACCAGCCAGGTCACGGCCGAGCGTGGCGAGGTCGAGGCTCTGGCGGGAAGCCTGCGAGAGGCCCTCGACGAGGTGGAGCATGCCCTGGTGAAGCTGGACCAGGGCACCTATGGCGTGTGCGAGAAGTGCCAGCGGCCCATCAACGTGGCTCGCCTGGAGGCCATGCCCGCGGCCCGGCTCTGCATCGACTGCGCGTCGCAGCGCTGACCCAACCGGACGGCTGAGTGCAACCGTCGGAGCCGGCGCGCCCGACCCGCGAACCCATGAGCCGCCGGCAGGTGGCGATCCTGGTGGGCCTGGGGGCGGTCCTGCTCTACCTGCTGATCCGCAGGGACATCCTCACCGAGGACAAGGTGGTCTTCTTCGCCGTCCTCTTCCCGTCGGTGATCGTGCACGAGATCTCCCACGGCGCGCTGGCGCTGGCCTTCGGCGACCAGACGGCCAAGAAGGCGGGCCGGCTCACCCTCAACCCGCTCCCGCACATCGACCCCTTCGGCACCATCATCCTGCCCGCCCTGCTCCTCATCACCACCGGCACCGCCTTCGGATGGGCCAAGCCGGTGCCCGTCGACCCCAGGCGCCTTCGCCATCCTCGGAACCAGACCGTGCTGGTCAGCTTGGTGGGGCCGGGGGTCAACATCGCCATCGCCGTGGCCGCCGCGCTGGTGATCCGTTCGTTCCAGGTGCATCCGGACGACTCGCTCGCCATCCGGGTGGTGTTCGTCCTCGGGATCGTGAACGTGGTGCTGGCCGCCTTCAACCTCATCCCCATCCCGCCCCTGGACGGATCGGCGGTCGTGGAACGGGCCCTGCCGGACCGGCTCTGGCCAGGCTACCTCCGCTTCCGCCAGTTCTCGATGTTCATCCTGCTCGGCTTGGTGCTTCTCCTGCCCGGATCACTGTCGTTCGTGTTCGACCCGGCCATAGACCTCTGGCAGCGCCTCATCGGGTGAGCGGCCGGATGAGTGGCGCCCGTGCCCTCCACTTGGCGCAGCGCTTCGCTGGGTCCCTGCTTCCCGGCGAGCCGGCGCCTTCGGACCGGGCGTGGGTGGCGACCAACCTCTCCCAGGACGAGATGGTGCTTTGGGACCGGATGAGCTCGGCCGACCGTCGTCACGCCGCCGGGGTGGCCCGTCGGGTCGAGCACTCCCTCGGCGAGGAGGCGGTGCGCCCCGTGATCGCCGCCGCTCTCCTCCACGACGTCGGCAAGGTGGTCTGCGGCCTGGGCACGTTCGGCCGAGTCGTGGCCACGGTGGTCTCCATGACGTCGATGGCCGGCTCCAACCGGTTGCCCACGCGCTTTGGCCAGTACCTGGCCCACGACCGGCTGGGT
>JADDQT010000345.1 GCA_016781225.1 Actinomycetota bacterium | reverse complement strand
TCGGGCCCAGGCTCTACGTGCACCTCGTGGCCGCCGTGCCCGACGAGGAGCGCTTCCCGGCGGACGAGCTGCTGGGATACGACATCGAGGTGGCCGGGGACGGGCCGCCCCGCCGTCTGGCCGACCTCGGCCTCCTGAGCGGCCAGCGCTCCATTGCCTATCCGGGAATGCCGTTGCCCACCTTCTTCCTCCGCGGCGAGTCGACGCCGGCGCTTCACCTGCTCCACGGCTCCTGCCGCCTGCTGCACGGCAAGGGCGAGGATGCCTTCCCCGCTGCCGACGACGCCCTGGCCAGGACGGTGCGCGACCTCCCCGACCGGCCGTCGGTCATGTTCCTCACCGGCGACCAGATCTACGGCGACGACGTGGCCGGTCCGCTCATCGGCCACCTCACCCGCATGGGCAGCGCACTGCTCGGGCCGGACGACGACACCGCCGTTCCCGCCGTCGCCTCGCTCTCCGGCATGTCGATCTACGGCCGCCAGGACCTGGCCGAGGAGAAGGCATGCTTCACCTCGGACAAGGCCTCGAACCATCTCTTCAGCTTGGGCGAGTACGCCGCCGCCTACCTGGTGGCGTGGGACGAGGACAACTGGCCGGCCCACTTCGTGCCCGCCGAGGAGGCGGTGCCCGACGAGCGGGCTGAAGGACGGGAGCTGGTCCGGCTCCGGCACAAGTACGCCAGCGAGGTCGGGTGCCTGGAGGTGGCCCGCAGAGCCTTGCCGGCGGCACGGCGGGTGCTGGCCAACGTGCCCGTCTACATGGTCTGCGACGACCACGACGTGACCGACGACTGGAACATCACGGCTGAGTGGCGAAGAAGGGTGGAGGAGTCCTCCACGGGGCGGCGGGTCGTGGCCAACGCCCTGGGCGCCTACTGGGCCTTCCAGGCATGGGGCAACCAGCCGGACGAGTTCGACGACGGCTTCGTGGAGGCGGTGGCCGGGGGGCCGGAGCCTGGCTCGGCCCGAGAAGAGTCTTTCGACGACGCCCTCCTCTCGTTCGATCGCTGGAGCTACTCCGTGCCCACCGACCCTCCCACCGTCGTGCTCGACACCCGCACCAGGCGCTCCTATGACAGCGATCAGGGCGCCGCCCGCCTGGTCGGTCCCGGCGAGCTCGACCGGGTGAAGTCCCTGGTGCGCGAGGCCGGAGTGGTGCCGCCGGGGCCCGCCATCCTCGTGTCGCCGGTGCCGGTGTTCGGCCTCGAGCTGCAGGAGCGACGTCAGAAGTTCCTCGAGGGCAAGCTCGGTCCCTACGAGATCGACTTCGAGGAGTGGCACTCGAACCTGCACGGCCTGACCGACCTCATGAGTTGCCTCGTCGAGGACCTCGGTCTCACCTGCTGTGTGATGCTCTCGGGCGACGTCCACTACGGGCTCAGCGTGGACGCCACCTTCACGGTTGGCGACGCCGAGCTGCGGATGGCCCAGCTGGTGAGCAGCTCGTTCAAGCACAGCGGCGCCACGGCCAAGCACGGGCTGCACCTCCTCGGCCGGCTCGTGCGCCGCCGCCACCACCGCCTCGGCTGGAAGCACGCTCCTAGCTGCGAGGGACCGTCCAACGTGGCCGAGCGCCTCGTGCGCCGGCCGGTGAACACCGACGACTGGGGGGACTCCCCGGTCTTCCTGTCCCCCCGCCTGGCCCGGTGGCTCAAGGTCGACCAGGCCCCTGACTACGAGGAGGTCCGTCGTTACGCCCCGCCCCGGGAACGGCCTTCCATGCTCGTCGTCGGGGAGGCCAACGTGGGCCTGGTGTCGGTCCACCGCGACCGCGTGGTGCACCAACTGCTCGGTCGGCCTTCACCCGGAAAGACCGTCACCTACACGAGCACCATCAGCGTGTAGCGACCGGAGGGCGAGCGGTTCGGGACGGGGGTTCAGCGCCCGAGGATGCCTCCGAGGACGTTGCCGCCACTGCCGCCGGTCTCGCCCGGCATGAGCTGGCGGATCCACGCTTCCAGCTCGGCCCGGATCTCCTCGTTGGGCCCGAGGGTGATGCGTGCGGCTGCGAACGAAGGGTTGTGGCGAAGGTCGACGTTCACCGGGCCAACGCTACCGGCAGGCGTGGGTCAAGGCGCCAAGAGTGACCAGGCCGAAGGGACCAAGCGGTAGCTCCGCTCCCGGACCTCGTCGCTCACCTCGCCGTCGACGTTGTGGGCCACGGAGTCACCGCTGATGCGCACCTCGCGGCCGCGGGCGTGGTGGACGTCGCC
>JADDQT010000096.1 GCA_016781225.1 Actinomycetota bacterium | reverse complement strand
CTGGCTCAAGTGGCCGCCACGTCCTCGGCGGTCAGCTCGCGCACGTGGCGGATGATCTCGGCCACGGCCACGTCGACGGCGGCCAGCACCGGCCCGGACAGGGTCTCGCCGACGGCGTGTGGGTCCTCGGGTATGCAGCCGACCTCGAGCACCCGGGCGGGGAGCACCCCAAGGGCCTTGGCGAGCATCAGGGCTCGATCCGGCGTGGTGAGGTGCATGTCGGCCAGCAGGTCGTGGCGTTCGGACCAGCTGAGCTCGTGCACGTCGACGACATCGGGCTCGATGAGGACCACGTGGCCCGGGGGGCGGTCGAGGTCGACGGTGTCCACGATCACCAGGGCGTCCCATCCCTCCTGCAACTCGTTCACGAGGACGATGCCAGCGATGCCGGTCTCCACGACCTTCACCCCTTCGGGAAGGGTGACCTCTTGAAGCCGACGGGCAACCTGGACCCCGAACCCGTCGTCTGCCCTAAGCAGGTTCCCCACCCCGGCGATCAGAATCCTCATCAGGCCAGGGCTCCCGTCGACATCTCGGCCACCCGAAGCGCATAGCCCTTGACGGCCCACCAGGCGATGTACTCCTCGAGCTCGGCCCACGCGGTCTCGTCCACGCTGTCGCGCCAGTGGTCCAAGCGCCGCTCGACCTCGCCGGCGATGATGCGATCGAGGGCGGCGATGGTTTCCTCCTCGTCACCGAGGATGTGCCGGCCGGCGTCGGCGCCCCGGAGGTCGGCGGCCACGCGAACTGCCTCCTCGTCGAGACGGTCGAGATCGAGGTCGACTCCTTCGGCGGCGGCCAGCACCAGGCCTGCGGCATGCTCCTCCACCCGGCGGAGGCAGTACCCGTTGGTGAGGGCGTAGCCGGCCCATATGCCGATCTCTACGATGGGCTGGTCCAACCTCTGCTGGGCGACGGCGCGGTCCACATAGCGCTTGGCCAGGGGCGTGAGTGGGTGCCCTTGGGCGAGGGTTCGAGCCTCGAAGACCAGACCCCCGTCACCCAGGGGCACTGTCCCGCCCTTCGAAGCTCAACGGTTCTCGTGGCCGCGGATCTGCAGGAGCGGTGCTTGGGGCTCGGGCACGGCCTCCTGGGCGGAAGCGCCAGCGGGGACGGTGGCGCATTCCAGGTCCGCCTTGGCCTCGTCGATCTCCTCGGCGGCGTCCACCTGCTCGAGACGGCGGAAGGCGGGCCAGTGCTTCTTCAGAGCTTCCTCGACACCGAAGGTGAGGGTGGCCGACGAGCTGGGGCAGCCGTCACAGGTGCCCTTCATGCGCACCTTCACCACGCCGTCGGCGATGCTGGCCACCTCGAGCTCTCCGCCGTGGGACTCCACGATGGGCCGTACCTCCTCGAGGGCAGCGGCGACGGCCTTCTGGGCTTCCTCGTCGTCCTCGGTGCTCTCCCCGAGGTCGTAGAAGTCGAGCAGCGTGCCCGCCAAGGCGTCGCGATTCACCGACTCCAGGAAGATCTCTCCCCGCCATGTGCGGATCATGTCCACCAGTTGACCCAGCCCGTCTCGGTGGAACAGGTCGTACCAGTCGAGCAGCTCGCTCACCTGGGCCGCCACCGCCTCGTCGGGGTGGTTCATGAGGGCTTGGGCCAACTCGCTGACGCGGTAAGGGATCTCCGAGAAGGCCAGCTCCTCCCCCTGCGGTTGCTCGCTCACGTGGTCACCTCCTCGGTGGTGGACCCCACCTCCTCGCGGACCATGGCCAGGACGGCATCCACCGACGCCTCGATCTCCTCGCTGAAGCCCAGACCGAAATTGCGGTCGGCAGGCTCCACCTCGATCACAACCGTATCCTGCGGGAACACCTTCCAGTAGCGGCACACAGCCAACGTGTGGTCCAGGTCGATGATGCCCCCGGCCGCCTCGGCCAGGCGCTCCTGGACCTCGTCGTCCGGGGGAGGCGTGAGGTCGAGGGGGTAACGCCGGATGGTACCCGGGGGATCGACCTCGCGAGGCATGGCTCCCACCAGGACGACCTTGCCCGGGAGCAGCTCCTGGAGTCGGTGCATCACCCGGTGGGCGGCATAGGAGAGATCCTCGACCACCACCCCCTCGGGCCAGTCGAGGTGCTCCACCCGCTTGATGAACTGGGTCCCGAAGTCCAAGTCCCGAAGCCAGGGAAGGCCGATGCCGCCCACCAGGACGGGGGCGGCATCGGTCATAGTCGTGGGTACTGGCTGGACTTCAGAGACCGGAGACTACTCGAGCGTGCAGCCGCAGGAGTTGATCTCTCGGACGATGGTTCCCTTGCCGGTGTCCATGTGAGTTGTGCAGGGCATGCAGGGGTCGAAGCTGCGGATGGCCCGCAGGACGTCGATCCCCTTCACCTGGTCGTCGGGCACGCTCTCCAGCAGAGGCGTGTCGATGACGGCCTGCTCGTAGGGACCGGGGGTGCCGAACGGGTCCCGGGGGGAAGCGTTCAGCGTGGAAGGCGTCGTGATCTGGTAGTTCACGATCCTGCCCTTGTCGGTGTGCATGTGGTGGACCAGCCAGCCGCGGCCGGCCTCCCAGAAGCCCACTGACACCCGCTCGTCCTTGGGGATCTTGTACGGAGCGGACACCCGGGTCTCGCCCCGGCGCCAGTACTCCATGGCCTTGAGCAGGTTGATCATCCCGATGGCCGAGGTGAAGGCCATGGCGTAGGCCCGGCCCCGGTTGCGCTCGAAGGCGTTGATCCGCTCGGGCACCTTCCAGAACAGCTCCGTCTCCGGGAGCTGGTGGCGAGGCAGGACGATGCGCAAGCCGTCGCCCGTGGACTCGATGAAGGGGTTGTCACCGAGGTTGCCGGCCAGAGCCGTGGTCCACAGCGCCCCGTAGGCGCCGGTCTCGACCGACTGGCGGTCCCAGCGGGGGGCGGTGTCCCAGGTGTACTTCTCCTTGAAGTTCTTCGCCTGCGGCCGTGGGATCGTCTGCTTGTTCCACGGGTGGTACGACGAAAGCGGGTTGCCGAGCGCGTCGGTTCGGAACCGTGGGCTGGCGGCCTGGGTCCAGTCGTCGTAGAAGGACGAGTTCACGAACTCCTCGAAGCCCATGTTGATGTCGGTGAGGTTGGTGGTGACCAGCTCGCCGTCGATGATCATGCCCGGCATCGAGTACCTCTCGTTGCCCCATTGGTTGCAGTTGGCGTAGGTGGCGTCGTAGTACTCGACGTTGTCGTAGATGCCGGTCTGGGCGATGTTGATTGGGCGCTCGCCGACCGCCATGTAGGCGGGGTTGGCCTCGTAGAAGAAGTCCGTGATGTCGTCCCAGACGGCGGCGAGGATCTTGGAGCAGTCGAAGATCTTGCCCAGCTGGGTGTAGAACTCGTTGAACGACGAGGTGCCGATGGTGGCGGAGATGCCACCGGGCACCAGCGTGGACGGGTGCGGGTACTTGCCGTACATGATCTGGCACATCACGCGCCCGATCCGGGTGTACTCCAGAGCCTCGAGGTAGATCTTCCCCGTCAGGGGGTTCAGGGCGTCCATGATGTCCTTGACGGTGCGATAACCATGGACTTCGACGCCCGAGGCCAGGGTCTTCTCGGCCCTGGTTACGAGCTCGGGGTTCGTGACCTGAACCACCGAGGTGGAGTAGTCCGGGCCGGCCAGGAGGCCGAGGTGCAGCGGGCGGTCGTAGAACATCTCGCCCACCTCACCGAGGTTGCGGCACAGGACGCCGAGCGGGGGCGGCACGATGCCGAAGTTCTGCTCGGTGGCGAGGGACGACACGGTGGCGTGCACGCCGCCGCATACGCCGCAGGCCCGGGAGCTGATGTCGATGGCGTCGCGGGGGTCACGGCCCTGGAGGATGATCTCGTAGCCGCGGAACAACATGGCCTGGGAGTGGGCCTCCACGGCCTTGCGGTTCTCGAGGTCGAGCACGGTGTGGACGGCAAGGGCGCCGGCCACCCGGGTCACCGGGTCGATGTTCCAGTCCCGGAGCCGCGGCGGTGCAGCCAACTGGGCGCCGGGGCCCTCCTGGCGGCGTACGAAGGTCTTGGGCTCGGCCACCGTCAGCGCGTAGGGATCACCGCTGCCCTCCTTGAGGTGGGCCTTGCCACTGTCGTCGAACTCAATGGGAAGGTTCTTGAAACACATGGGCTACTTGGTCTCCTGACTCGTCAGTTCTGGCGTACGTCTCTGATCGTCGTGGCTGGCCCGAACACCTACTCGTTGTAGGTGCCGCGGCCACCCTCGTGGCTGTGCTGGTACTTGGCGTAGACCTTGTGCAGGGCCTTCTGGGCGCCGCGGGGGCCGACACGGGAACGGGCCCAGGCGCTGGGGGCGTCCTTCTGCCAGCGGGGTTCCATGTTCTTGTCCGCCTGGCTCACCTTGCGGCTGCGGCGGATGAAGGAGCCCACGATGCGGCTGGTGGTGCTGGAGACCAGCGACCCCGGAGGCGTCTCCCAGATGGGCGAGAACTTGTCGGGGAAGCCGGGCATGGTGCAGCCGATGCAGATGCCGCCCATGTTCATGCACCCGCCGTGGCCGGTGATGTTGCCGCGCTCGACGATGTTGCACTGCACGACCGGGCCCCAGCAGCCGATCTCCACCAGGCACTCCTTGTCGCCGTGCTGCTCGGCGAACACGCCCTCCTCGTAGTAGCCGGCCCGGGGGCAGTGGCGGTGCACGGTCTCACCGAAGAGCCACGCCGGACGCCCCAGCTCGTCGAACTCGGGCAGAGGGGCCAGGCCCTGGAGGAACAACAGGGTGGCCGACGCCGTCTCCAGGTAGTTGTCCCCGACAGGTGCGCAGCCGGGCACGTTGACGACCGGCACGCCGAACGCCGAGCGGTAGTCCTTGCCGAGGTAGTCCATGACGCTCATGGCGTTGGTGACGTTGCCCTTGGAGGCGGGGATGCCGCCCCAGGTTGCGCAGGTGCCGATGGCGATGACCGCCGCCGCGCCGGGGGACAGGCGGTCCAGCCACTCGAGGCTGGTGATCTGCCGGCCGGTCTGCGGGTCCTCGCCCAGGCCCATCCAGTGGCCGTCGCCGGAGATGGACTCGTCCATGATGGAGCCCTCCCAGGTGATGACGTAAGGGGCGTCGAGCTCACCCCGCTCGGCCATGAACAGGTTGTGCACCCACTCCGGGCCGGACTCCATGGAGACGACGGTGTGGACCAGCTCCACACGGGGAAGGCCGGGGACGATTCCGGCCAGGAGGTGCTCGACACGGGGGCTGGTGCCACCGGACACGGACACGGTGCAGCCGTCGCAGGAGGCGCCCACCATCCAGATCAGGTAGATCTTCTCCAGCGGACCGAGGCGGAGGGTGTCCTGGTCGGCCAGGACTGCCCGGCTACGCACGCCGATGGGTGCCAGCGGGTCCAAGGGGTCGTAGCCGTCGATGAGGCCGATGGCGGTGTTCTTCGGCTCCTGGTAGGCGCCCACCTCCCCGGCGCCGGGGCCGGCGTTCCGGTAGACCTCGGCGGAAACCTCCGTACTCCGTCCGCTCGTCCTTGCTGCCATCTGATGAAGCTCCCTTTTTACTCGAGGCCGATAAGGCCGCTCGTCACGGTTGGGTATGTGTACCCTACACCTATCTGGCTGAATCGTGCACCGCAGCGTACACTTTGGTCAAGAAATTTTCTCCGCCCCCCTGCGTTGGAGCTGCAGGGCGGGCGAGTTGAGTCGCACGACTGTACTTGAACCCCCCCAGGAGGCGATGAGATGGACGAGATGGTGCACCCTCCGAAGTCGGAGGCCCTTCGGGGGCTGTACTGGCGCAGCGAGATCCTGCAGGTCATGTACTGGCTGCGTGGCGAGGGGTTCGGGGACCAGGTGGATGCCGCCCTGCTCGAGCGATTTCTCGGCGTGGATGCCGACATCGGCATCCAGTACATGGACCAGCTGGTCGAGGAGGGGTACCTCAAGCGGCTCGACGGGCGCTACGCCTTGTCGGAGTCGGGCCTCCAGGAGGGCGCGCTGGAGTTCGCCGCCTCCTTCGACGAGCTCACCCGTCCGACCCACGGGGAGTGCAGCGCCGACTGCTGGTGCCACAACTCTCCGGAGGAGGCGGCCGCCTGCGCCACCGAGCGCGCCGGCGCCGAGCACGCCGGACACGAGCATTGATGGTCGGAGACTGACATGGCTTCCAAGGCCACGAGCTCGAGGGCGGCTCCGGGGGTCCCCAAGCCCAAGCGCGAGGAGCCGCAGGGTGGGCTGCCCCGGAACTACCTGCGGGCCTCGCTGTTGCTCCTCATAGGTGAGGCGCCCGTCCACGGCTACGACCTGCTGGAGCAGATCGCCGGGCTGGGCCTGCACACGGTGGACGCCGGGGGCCTCTACCGGGCGCTGCGGGTGATGGAGGGCGACGGCCTGGTGGCCTCCGCGTGGGAGCATTCGGCCTCCGGCCCGGCCCGAAGGACCTACCGCCTCACCGTCGAGGGCGGCGAGTGGCTCCACGTCTGGGCCGGCGCCCTCCGGGAGACGCACCGCTACCTGTCGTCGTACCTCGACCGCTACGACGACATCGTCCGATCTCCCGACGCCGTGCTCCCCAACGCCGAGCTGCCCGACGCCGAGCTCCCGGACGCCATGCTGCCGAGGGCCGAGGTCCCGAAGTGAGCGCGTTGCGCCTGGCCGTGGCCGGAAAGGGCGGCGCGGGCAAGACCACCTTCTCGTCCACCCTCGCCCGCACGCTGGCCCGGCGAGGCCAACGAGTGGTCGTGATCGACGCCGACAGCAACCCCAACGTGGCCGTGGCCCTCGGGTGTGACCGGGCGCAGGCGGCGGCCATCACCCCACTTCCCACCGGTCTGGTCCCCCGCCGTCTCGATGGCGGGCCCTCCCTCACCGAACCGGTGCCGGTTGTCGTGGAGCGCTACGGCGCGGTGGCGCCCGACTCGGTGTCGGTGGTGAACATGGCCATGCCGGCGCACGCCGACGAGGGCTGCCTGTGCTCTGCCCACGCCACGGTGAGCGGGATGCTCGCCGACGCCGCCGCCCTGCCCGACACCGTCATCATCATGGACCTGGAAGCCTCTCCCGAGCACCTGAGTCGCGGCACCACCCGCCACGTCGACGTCCTGCTCATGATGGTGGAGCCCTACTGGCGCTCGCTCGAGACCGCTCGGCGAATGTCCAAGCTTGCAGCCGAGCTTCCCGTCTCCCATGTGGGCGTGGTGGGCAACAAGGCCAGGTCGGCTGCGGACGAGGAGGCCATCTCCGGGTTCTGCGCCGGCTCGGGCCTGGTGCTCGACGGACAGCTGCCGTGGAGCGACGGAGTCCTCGATGCCGACAAGGCCGGCACGCCGCTGATCGACTACGACCCGGCGGACCCGGTAGTGGGGGCCGTCGCAAGGCTCGCCGACCG
>JADDQT010000344.1 GCA_016781225.1 Actinomycetota bacterium | reverse complement strand
TCGTCGCGCTCGCCGCAGTGGACGGGTTGTGGGGTGGCCCTCGGTCCGAAGCCCCGCAGCTACCGCCAGAAGACGCCAAAGAAGATGGTCCAGCTCGCTTTGCGCTCGGCGCTGTCCGACCGCGCCGCAACCGGCAGGGTCACCGTGGTCGAGGACTGGACGTTCGAGGCACCCAAGACCAGGGACGCCGTCGCCGCCCTGGCCGCCCTGGGCGTCGAGGGACAGGTGCTCATCGTCGTTGACCACGAGGACGAGGTGGTCTCCAAGTCCTTCCGCAATCTCCCGGAGGTCCAGGTCCTGCTGGCCGCCGAGCTCAACGCCTACGACGTCCTCGTGAGCGACTGGGTCGTCTTCACCCCCCAAACCCTCCCCACACTGACACGCTCGTCGAGCGAGCCATCCGAGTCGTCGGCGGTGATGTCGGCGGGGGAGGGTCAAGCTCCGGAGGAGCCGACGTCACCGCCGGCGACATCACCGGCCGCTCCCAACGGTGACGAGTCATGAAAGACCCCAGGGACGTGATCATAAAGCCCGTCGTCTCCGAGAAGTCCTACGGCCTGCTCGACGAGGGGGTCTACACGTTCGTCGTCCACCCCTCGGCCAACAAGACCGAGATCCGCCAGGCCGTCGAGTCCATCTTCGACGTGCGGGTGGTCAACGTGAACACGCTCAACCGCAAGGGCAAGCTCAAGCGCAACCGGCGCCAGGCCACCTTCGGGAAGCGTCCCGACACCAAGCGGGCGATCGTCACGCTCGCGGGTGACGACCGTATCGACCTGTTCGAGAGCTGATCGAGGACGACGATGGCACTTCGCAAACGCAAGCCCACCAGCGCCGGCCGGCGATTCCAGACGGTCTCCGACTTCTCGGAGGTCACCAGGGACCACCCGGAGAAGGCGCTGCTCCAGCCGAAGCCCAGGACCGGTGGCCGGAACTCCTACGGGCGCAAGACGGCACGCCACCGCGGAGGTGGCCACAAGCAGCAGTACCGCGTCGTCGACTTCAAGCGCACCAAGGACGGGATCCCGGCCAAGGTGGCCACCATCGAGTACGACCCGAACCGCAATGCCCGCATTGCCCTGCTGCACTACGTCGACGGACAGAAGCGCTACATACTGGCGCCGGCCCGCGTGGGCGTGGGCGCGGTGCTGCAGAGTGGCCAAGGGTCGGAGATCCGTCCCGGGAACGCGCTCCCGCTACGGTACATACCGGTCGGCACCACGGTGCACAACGTGGAGCTCAAACCCGGCGGGGGCGGCAAGCTGGCCCGCGGGGCCGGCATGAGCGTGCAGCTCGTGGCCAAGGAAGGCGCCTTCGCCACCCTGCGCCTGCCGTCCACCGAGATGCGGCGCGTGCCCATCGATTGTCGGGGCACGGTGGGCGAGGTCGGCAACGCCGAGGTGGACCAGGTGAAGCTGGGCAAGGCGGGACGCAACCGATGGAAGGGCGTCCGTCCCCAGACCCGAGGAGTGGCCATGAACCCGGTCGACCACCCCCTCGGTGGTGGCGAGGGCAAGTCCTCGGGTGGCCGGCACCCGGTGTCCCCGTGGGGCAAGCCCGAGGGCCGGACGCGCGACCGCACCAAGGAATCGGAGAAGCTGATCGTTCGGCGCCGTCGCACCCGGGGGTCGCGCCGATGAGCCGGACGGGGAGATGGGTGTGAAATGCCGCGCAGCCTGAAGAAGGGACCGTTCGTCGACGACCACCTGCTCAAGAAGGTGGACGAGCTCAACGCGTCCAACCAGAAGCGGGTGGTGAAGACGTGGTCCCGGCGATCCACGATCATCCCGGACATGGTGGGCCACACCATTGCCGTACACGACGGCCGCAAGCACGTGCCCGTGTACATCACCGAGTCCATGGTGGGCCACAAGCTCGGCGAGTTCGCCCCCACCCGTACGTTCCGCTACCACGCCGGCCAGGAGCGGGCCGGAAGGCGATAGGGACATGACGGCGACGAAGACCAACGAGCGCGAGGGGACCCGAGCGGTGCTCCGTCATTCGCGCGTGTCGGCGTACAAGGTTCGCCCGGTGCTGGACTTGATCCGGGGCAAGGACGTGCAGCGGGCCCGGGAGGCTCTGCAGTTCTCCGAGCGGGACGTGGCCCAGCTGGTCGACAAGCTCCTGAGGTCGGCGGTGGCGAACGCCGAGAACAACTACGGGCTCGACCCCGAGGGTCTGTACGTCTCGGCTTGCTACGCGGACGAGGGCCCGACCATGAAGCGTTGGC
>JADDQT010000343.1 GCA_016781225.1 Actinomycetota bacterium | reverse complement strand
CCGATCGCAGTGGGGGGCGGTGGCCAGAGCAACAGCGGCCAAAACCTCACAGGCTCCGTCCCGACCCCAGCAACTGGCACGCCGACCGGGTGGAAGGTTACGACGGGTGGCAACACCAGCCAGTCCTCCACCGTCTTTGTGATCTGCGCCAACTAGCTTGTAGTTCTAATCAGTCCTCTGGGCTGGAGTAGCGAAGAAGGGCGGTCGCCTCAGGGCGACCGCCCTTCTTGCATTGTGTCCTTTCCCAGGGCTGGGAGGCCAGAGCGACGGGGGCCTACGGGGTTAAACGACACGCCCACTGTTTCCGTCAAGAACTGGTCGTCGTTGTTGAAGGTTCCGGAGATTCTGCGCCGGGAGTAGTGAGCGTCGGGTCGAGCTCACGGGCCCTTTGGATCAACGCCTCCCCTTCCTGGGCTTGGCCGTTGGCCCGCAACACCAACCCGAGGTTGAAGTGAGCAGAGGCGTTGTCGGGATCAGCTTCGATCGCACGGCGGTAGAGGGCGATGGCCCCGTCGGCATCACCCTTGCCGCTGCGGATGATGGCCAGGTTGAACAGCGCCGGTCCGTAGTTGGGGTCGGCCTCCAGCACCCGCCGGTAGTTCTCCTCCGCCTCGGTGAGACGACCCGTGTTCTGATCGATGAGGCCAAGGTTGTAGATGGCGAACTTGTTGTCCTCGTCCAACTCGAGCACCTTGCGATAGCCGTCGACTGCGTCATTCAGGTTGCCGTCGACGTGCGCCTGGAGGGCGTCGTTGAGGGTGGCCTCGACTTCTTGGTCTTCCGCCTGCTCGGCCTCGGGCTGCTCGCGGTCTGGTTGGGCGTCACCATCACCATCACCATCGCCACAGCCGCCGAGGGCGACGGTGACGGTTACGGCGATGGCGGCTCCCTTCAACCTGCGGGAGGGTGGTGCATTGGCGGGGCGTGCGCTGCGTGCCGGGCGCCGGTCGGAGTCGTCACGTTGGTGCACAGGTTCCTCCTGGAGTATTGGGTCGTGGAAGTTGGCGTAATTCGTGGAGCGGTTGGTGCAAGCGTCACCCCTCACGAATGCTGATGCCGGTGATGGTGACGAGGTGGCTGGGCTGACCTGACGGGCTCCCTAGTGCCTCGATGGCTTCCACCACCTTCAAGCCGCTGGTCACCTCACCGAAGAGCGAATACGACGGAGGGAGGGAGGCCCCCGAGGGTCCCGTGACCACAAAGAACTGGCTCCCGTTGGTGTCGGGACCGGAGTTCGCCATCGCCACCGATCCCAGCTCATACTCCCCTTCCTCGGGCAGCTCGTCGGCGATGGTGTAACCGGGACCACCGCGGCCGTTGCCCAGCGGATCACCGGCTTGCACGACAAAGCCGGGGATGATGCGGTGAAACGAAATTCCCTCGTAGAAGTGGTAGCGAGCGAGCACCACGAAGTTATTGACGGTGCGCGGCGCCCGTTGGGCGTCGAGGGCGATGTTGAAGGGACCCTTGGTGGTCCTTACCGTGGCCACGTACGTACGAGCGGGATCGATGCACATGGGCGGCGGCTGCTCGAAGCGAGTCGCTCTAGGGGCCGTTCCGTCCGCCGGCGGGCACGAGGTCTCACCGTCGATGGACAGTCCCGGTTCCACGGCCCCGACGTCGAGGGCGGACGGCATCCCGTCCCCCGGCGTCCGCACCGTTGAGAGGTCAGGCGTCTGGTCGGGCGCGAACAGGTTCCGTGCCACGGCGAAGCCGGCCGCCGCCACTGTCGCTACGACCACCACGACTGCGACTGCGGTCGCCACAGCCCGCCATCGAGGCCCATCCGAACCGGGGGATGCCTCCTCCACGCTCGTTCCTTCGGACGTCACCACAACGCTCTACCCAACCCAGTCCGATGTGCCGGCGTGGGCGTGCCCGTCGGCGGTATGGGTGGAAGTAGTAACAGGGCAGGAGTCAAACTTCCTTCTCGACGCGTTTCCGCAGGCCTGCGCTCGGCGCACCGGCCGCTGGAGCGCAAGTGCATCCCACTTGCCGTCCCACGATAGACCTCTCGCCGGCCTAGAGCCGGGGCTCACCGACCGGACTGGCCCGGGGTGTCAAGTCTCGCCACAGCCCGCCACAGCCCGCCAGCGACCCCGATTTCGCTCCCCCGGCCGCTCCCTTTTCGCTCCCCGGCCTGCTAGAAATGGGCGCTGACCAGGGACTTCTTTGGGTCCCCAGTGGTACTGCAAAGCCCTGTACCCGGGTTCGATTCCCG
>JADDQT010000095.1 GCA_016781225.1 Actinomycetota bacterium | reverse complement strand
CGCTCTGGTCGGTGCCGTGGTCCTCCTGACCGGCCTCGGCGATCCCGCCGCCGGCATCGGCGCCGGCGGCCGGCTACGCCCCGGCACTGTCCCTGCGGCGTACGAAGCCCTCGTCATCGCGGCCGGGCGCACGTGCCCCGAGATCACCCCTGTTGTGCTCGCCGCTCAGATCGACGCCGAGTCGAGCTGGAACCCCCTCGCCGTCTCCCCCGCCGGCGCTCAGGGCATCGCGCAGTTCATGTCCGGGACCTGGGCCTCCAACGGCGTCGACGGCGACGGCGATGGCATCAAGGACCCGTTCAACCCTGCTGACGCCATCTTCGCCCAGGCCCGGTTCATGTGCGGCCTCTACGCCGCCGTGCGTGACATGGGCGGCGACCCACTCGACAACGCCTTTGCCGCCTACAACGCGGGCCTGGGGGCCGTCCAGCAATACGGCGGGGTGCCGCCCTACCCCGAAACCCGTGGCTACGTGGCTCGCATCCGGGCGCTGATGACGCTCTACGCCGCTCCGGACCAGTCCGCGCCGGGGGCCGGCCCACCGGGGACCTGGAACACCCCCACCGCCGGCAGCCTCACGTCCGGGTTCGGACCACGCTGGGGGCGCCTCCACGCCGGCGTCGACTCGGCCGCCCCGATCGGCACGCCCATCTACGCCGCCCAGGGCGGGACCGTTCTCGCCGCTGGGCCCGCCAGTGGCTACGGCCAGTGGGTGCGCCTAGACCACGGCGGGGGCATCACCACCACCTACGGCCACGTCAGCGCCTACCTGGTGCAGGTCGGCCAGGCGGTCCAGGGCGGCCAGCTCATCGCCCTGGTGGGCAACGAGGGCCACTCCACGGGCCCCCACCTGCACTTCCAGGTCGAAGTCGGCGGTAGCCCTGTGGACCCGGTGGCCTTCTACGCCGCCCACGGGGGCAGCCTGGGCGGCTGAACCTCCCGCGCCCGCGTCCCGAATACGGTCCACGGTGAGGTGCCCCCAACGGGTCAGAGCGTGTCCCCAATCCGTCGAGTTGGGTCCCGTCCAGCGCTTCGGCCTTCCTTAAGGCAACGAGCTGCCCCGACACTCCCCGTGTGCACAAGAGGCAAGACGGAGCCGCTGAGCGCCTACGGCTCACAGTGCCCGTAGACCCAATCGAAGTTGCTGGCGTTCCTCATCGTGCCGGGTACCCACCGCCCACCGTCTTGAACGCATGATTGCTTACTGTTGGCTTCGTTTTCCTCGAACTGCCGTGCCCGATCAGCGACGTCGGCGGCCTCTTGGCGGCGCCGCTCATCGGCTCCACGACGCTGGCTCTCGTCAGCTCGCCGCTTCTCCTCGGCCAGCTTGGCGGTCACTTCCTCCTCCGTAGGGACGCCGCAAGACCCCTCGAACGCCTGGTTGGCTCGGGGCACCTGCATCCTGGCCGCCTCTTGGGCTTGTCCCCGCCAGAACTCTCCCGCCTTCTTGGCCTGGTCCGCCAAGACTTCGGCACGAACTCTGTCCGCCTCTGATCCCCCGTATTTCTGTCGTCCGGCGTACCGCTCGATCTGGCCGCACTTCGCTGCGTTGGCTACCGCTTCTTCCACGCTGATGCTCTGCGCCGTGGCAGATGGGGAGGGTGACTCCTCGGCTTCCTCCGTTTCGGGACCAGAACCGCAGGCAGTCAGTGCGACGACGCCGACTGCGCCAAGCAGGAACATTCGGGTGATCTTGAGCATCAAGCCGTCGAGCACGCGAGGCAGTCGCTCACGAGGCCGAGGATAATGTCGGCGGAATCTGGTCCGTCAGTGCGGCCAGCTGCTAGCCGGGACGGGTCCCGTGCATTCCCGCGTTCTGCCACAAGCGCCCCGTCGATCCCAGCCTGGCCACACGGCGACACTGCGGGTCAAGGGCCGAGGCTCGCTCCGCTCGAGCCCTTCGGGCTGCCCTTGACCCGCCAGTCGCCGTGGGCCTTGGTGCTGCTCGCCCGGGATGGCCCCTGGCAGAAAGGAGCGACACATGTGCAACCGACCCAGCCGTCGCAGCTGGCACCTCCAGGCGGTGCAGCGTCTCAACGAGACCACCGAGGTCCTCGACGCCACCACACGCTTGGCCAAGGCCGTGACCCGCCTCGCCGTGGTGGTGAGCCTCCTGCTCATCCTGCTTCGGGGCTGAGCAGCTGCCAGGAGGCGGAGCGTCCCGCTCCGCCTCCTAGGGCTCTCCATCTGCGCTGCTTCTAGTGACGCGTCTACCGTCTACGGTCACCGGGCCACGGTAGCCCCCCGTCTACGTCGACGGCACCCACTCATCCGGTAAGGGCTCGTCTGCGTCATAGACCTCGGCATAGAGCTTGTGAGTCCCCCCCCGCCGCGGACGACACTGTCGTCTGGTTGGCGGTGCAGTGCTCCAAGACCGCGGTGACGCAGCCTGATGCGGATCGCCTGGCCACCGTTCGGGGCGATCGTGACCCCCGGGTGTCGGCTGACATCCGAGGCCAGCGTCGACCGGCTCGCCGGTTTGCGCCGGATCGGGATCGATGAGATCAGCTACAGGAAGGGCTACCGCTACCTGACCGTCGTGGTCGACCTCGGCGTCGGCCGGCTGGTGTGGGCCGCACCCGAGCGGACAAGGCGACGTAAGGAACCTTCGTATTTGCCCTACCATCGTGGGTGCCCAAACAGCGCAGTGACGATCAACATGTGTACGCCGCGAACGGGCCGCACAAGCCGTCTTACTCGACACACGAAGGACACTCATGAGCCGAAAGCGCATGTGGGGATGGATGGTCGCTGCGGTAGCAGCATCCACCGTCCTCGCCACTGCTGTGTGGGCGAGCGCCACTGAGCCGGCGCAGCCCGACGAGCCGCGTCCCGCCGAAGAGGTCGCCTCCTTGGACTGCGGCGGTGGCATGGTCATCGTGTACCACGACGATTACGTACCGAAGAGCGCGGCGCAGGAGAAGGCCTCACCTGCCGCGAAGTCACCGGATGAGGCAGTTGCGAGGCTTGTCCGTGACGCCTACCCGGGCGCGGCGCGCGAAAGGGCGTTCACGCGCGTACCGAGCAACGCCCAGGCGCGGTACGAGGCGGCAAACAGCCGTGGGCGACGGGCAGCGGTCCTGACGGTCGCCGAGCAGGACGGTCAGTACTACGTCGAGGAAGTCGCGATCTGTGAGAATCTGGCGCAGAGGTGGGCCCGATGACCAAGCGCCTTGGTGTCGTCCTAGGCACGATCTTCGCCGTCCTCCTCACGCTCGCCGTTCCCGCAAACGCGAACCATCTGCCTGACTACGGGCCCCGGTGGGTGTCGACGCTTTCGCCGACGTGGCACTTCACACCCTCGGTTCCGTCAGGTGATTGGCGCAACCGGATCGGCGACGGCGTCCGACAGTGGAATCAGTTGGGCGAGAGCCTGCAGTACCAGGCTGGTAGCGACATGGCGGACAGGGACCCACGAAACAGCTGTTCACCGGTAGGAACCATCACGATGCACCGATTCAATATCGACGGTGGCGGTGGGACGGTGGGGCGCTCCGGCTATTGCGAATACTTGAGCGGCGGCACCGGCCGATTTTCCTCGTGGATCATCTTTGACAAGAGCGAGGAGTGGTGCCTGGGCACTGGTGACTGCTACGACGGGTTCCTGGGAACTGGGCTCGGCGCGAACATCGATCTCTGGTCCGTCGCGTCCCACGAGTGGGGCCACGTCGGCGCGCTTGGGCACTACGCGGCTAATGACGGCGTCTGCGCTGATAACGATGCTCAGGCAACGATGTGCCCCAAGTTCACGCCTGGCAGCGAGCGTCTGCGCACCCTAGAGCCGCACGACATCGACAGTTTCCGGCTGCGCTACTAGCGGAGCCGGACGCGTTGGGCGACGGAGAAGCCCTGTGCTGCCGCGCCGAGGTCGCCGGCCCGTTCGCCGCTCGAAACCACATGAGACGAATCATCCTGACCGTCGCATACACCGGTTACGTGGTGACGGCCGCACTTGCTGGCCTGCTCATCGCTGCCGCCAACCGCTGGGGAGCGAGCCAGCAGTCCTGCGATGACACTTTGGTGCCCATCGTCGCGGAATCCTGCGTAGCGCAATCGGCGCCGCTATGGGCGCTCGTATTGGCGACAACCGTGGCGGCTGTCCTCGCCATAGCATCGCTAGAAGTCGGTCGAAGAGCGGTGCGCCGCGGTTGACGAGTGGAAGTCGAGAATGGCCGTCTGCCCTTCGTCGTCGGAGGGAAAGGGTTGGGCGGACGGTGCGACAGCCTCGACCTTGAATGTCCCGTGGTAAGCGGCCGCCAATCGGTCGTGCCGGAGCACTCGGCCCGGATCCACCGTCTCGTGATTGCGTGATCTTCCGGGCGACTTGTTGATCACGGCCGGATGGTCAGGAGGTCCTGGTCGGGGTCCACGCATCGTCGGTGATGCTGCTGATCGCCTTGCCCACCGCCGGATTCATCCGGGCAGTGATGGAGAACCGGACGCCTGCCCGGCGGGGGCCCGCGATCACGTCGTGGGTGTAGAACGCGCTGTCGGCGCGCCAGCACGATCAGGCCCTTGCCCTGCGGGCCACCGGCCCCGCAGGTCTTGGCCGTCTGCAGCGCGTCGGTGACCGGCCGGGCCGCGCCCCGGCCGGAGTTGGTGTTGCCGGGCCGCGACCGGGTCGCGGCGACTCACCGACCCGCCGCAGCTGGCACCTCAGGCGGTACAGTCTCCGTGGTTGGGTCAGGTCGACCGTCTACGGTCACCGGGCCACCCGTGGCCGGTCTCCCCTCAGAACCAGCCCCTACGGCGGCACCTCGTCTTCGTCGTAGACCTCGACGTACGGCTCACCGAGGAGCCGCACCAATACTCTGGGCGCCGGACCCGCGTCGCTTGGAAGGTCCACACCGGGCACCGCAAGGACAGGCGTCAAGTTGCCGGTGGCTCGAGCGACCACTCGATTCACCTCAGACGCCCTTTCCGCCAGCAGCTCGGACGCCCGCTGGGGAGACTCTCGTGGCCACAGCGCCCGCGCGATGTCTTGCTCAGTGGCCTGATGACTGTGCATCGACAAGTAGGCCATCAGCTCCACGGCCTTGTCGCTGAGGTCGAGCCGGCGGGGCATAGAGCGAAGCTACGCCCTCCTAGAGACAGCGATATCACCTCATCGGTTCCAAGGCCGGCTCCCGCCAACGCACCATCCACCATCGGCGGTGGTTGCCGCGCGCATCATCTTTCCGCTCGCGCGGAATCGCGCGGAGCACCAAAAATCCCGGAGGTTGACGATGGAGAAACCCAAGCGAGGGCGACCCCGAGGAAGGACTGTGGGGGAGCAGTTCCACGTGCGCCTCCCAGCCGAGCTCGAAAACGCCCTTCGGCGCAAGGCCCAAACAGAGGACCGGCCGGCAGCCGGCATCGTCCGCCAAGCCCTCCGCCAGTACCTCGCAGACGAGCTGGCCGACGCCGACGAGAAGGAGGTGGTCGCCCAGGCCAGCTAACTAGGACGGCCTCAATACGGCCTGAAATACCGAAGGGCGCCCCTGCCAGGGCGCCCAAGCGGTGACACTCTTCCTCTTGGAAAGGAGTGCTCTGTTGCCAGAGCCCACCTTACACCGAGGGCGTGACGCGCGCACCCAAGCGCGCGCCAAAACGCCCGCGGGCCACCAACCGATAACCGAACCTCCGGAGCCAGTAGGGCCTCCTCAACGCAACCGCGCCGACGACCCCCCTGTCGCCGTCGCCGAGCTCTTCAGCGACGACGAGGGCCTTCACGCCGTGCTCCGCACGGGAGCTCGCACGGCGGGCCTCTCACCGAAGCAGGCCCGGCGAGCTCGCAAACGTGACCGGAGCATGCGCCGGCGCTGGTACCAGGCGGTGAAGCGCTCCGGGGTCAGCCCAGGGTGCAAATCCTGGCTCTACTCCATCGCCGATCGCAGCGACGACACGGCCAAGCCGGTGTGGGGACGCCAGACCAAGCAGGGCGCCGAGATCGACCGCTGTGCCCGCTCTGTGCGCCGCTACCGGGCCGAGGCGGAGTCAGCAGGGCTGATTCGCACCATCCGCTCCGAGCCCATCCAGGATCCCATTACAGGCCACTGGAGCCGGCCTCACTCGAACACCTACATCTTCGTCATCCCCGCTCGAGCTGACGCCGAGAAGTGGCGAGCCGCGAAACAACAGCGCAGGTCACACCGAGCGGACAGATATTGCCGCTCAACCCCTCCTACGGAGGTGGAGAACCCCCCCGAGACGGGGGCAGGTTCCTCCAGTCCCCTCGCCGACGCTCCCCCACCTCCTTCCGCGCCAACCAAGCCTCGACGAAGGCGAGGCAAAGACCCCGGCACCAACCGCAGTGGCGACCTCCCACGCTTCATCCCTGAACCCCCTCCCTCTCATCGAGCCCCAAAACCCATCGTCCAGCAACGCCTGGCCGGCATGCGGGCACAACTGGCGCCGCTCGAAACCCAAGGGGCGGCCCAGAAGGGCCGCCCGTAGGTCGAGGCCCTGCGGGCCTCGCCGGTCACACAGAGGGAATAGGGTCGCCGTATGCCGAAAACCACTGGGACTGAGTGGATGAGCACCAAAGATGCCTCAGAGGCATTGGGGATCACCCTTCGTACCCTCTATGCCCTCATCAACGACGGTCATCTGCCTGCCTACAAGATCGGCCGGGTGCTGCGCGTGCGCCGGGTCGACATCGGGGCGTACCTCGAAGGAGCCAAGGTCCAGCCTGGTGCTCTCGATCACCTCCTTCCTGTGGCCGGCGGGGCGGCGGTGGAGGCGAAGGGTGGCAAGGCGAAGAAGAAGCCGCCCCGGCGGCGATAGGCGGATCAGGCTCGGGAGCGCCTCTGGCGGTGAGCCGCCAGGAAGGTCACTGGCTCGGTCCCGGACTCCTGGGCGACGTGGGGTGCGGCTCCGTCCAGCTGGTCGAGGTGATCGAGGGCGGCGGCCTCGATGGCGATGGCCTCGCCGGGCTCCCCGTCGTGGTCCGGACCTGTCACGCGCACCGGGTCAGTCTGGCAAAGGGAAGGAAGTGTGGGCTGGCCTTCTGCTTGACGGGTGACCGTATACGGTATACACTCTACGGTATACCGTCACCCCTAAGGAGGCCAGCCATGAACACGAACGCTGCACCTGAGTCGCTCCCCACCACGCTCCACGTGCGGGCACTGATGGACCCCGTGGTGGAGGCGCACGGCTTCGGGCCGGCGTCGGTGTACGTGGAGTACTGCTGGCTCGGGGTGCTCGGGCCGACGGCGACGTTCCTCTACCGCCGCCTTGGCGCTGTGGCGGGAGCGGCCGGAGACGTGGTGGCCGCCGTGGACCTGGTGGACGTGGGCGTGAGCCTGGGCGTCGGCGAGGGGATGGGGCGCAACTCGATCCTGGCCCGTGCCATCGGGCGTCTGGTGCGCTTCGGGGTGGCCGAGTGGCGGGGCGACGTGTTGGCGGTGCG
>JADDQT010000342.1 GCA_016781225.1 Actinomycetota bacterium | reverse complement strand
GTGACAAAGACCGCGCCGGCCCCCTCCGCGACGAGGGTGAGCGGCTGATGAGGGAGGCCGGGGTGGAGGGCCGTTCGCTGCAGCTCGCCCCCGACATGGAGGGGCTCACCGTCGAGGCCTGAGCCCCTATCCCTGGTTCGGAGAACGACCTCGGGTAGCGTCGATGCATGGCTACGTACGAGGGTTATTGCGTGAAGTGCCGCGAGAAGCGGGAGTTCGAGGGCAACGAGGTCGAGATGGCCAACGGTCGCCGCGCCGCCCAGGGCACGTGCCCTGAGTGCGGCACCAAGATGAACAGGATGTTGAGCAGCAAGAGCTGACGGCGCTTGGGTACCCTCCGCCGTGCCCACCTCGCCATCACCCAGCTCGCCGTCCAGGGACCTCGTCGCCGTTCCCAACCCCCATCCGGGAAGGGACTACGAGGTGCGCTGCGAGTCTCCGGAGTTCACCTGCGTCTGTCCCATGACAGGCCAGCCCGACTTCGCCACCGTCCGGATCGCCTACGTGCCCGACGAGCGGATCGTGGAGCTCAAGTCCTTGAAGCTGTACCTGTGGGGCTTCAGGGACGAGGGGGCATTCCACGAGGACGTGACCAACCGCATCCTCGACGACCTGGTGGCCTGCCTGGCGCCTCGGCGCATGACGGTCACCACCGATTGGCTGGTCCGGGGCGGTATTCACACGGTGGTGGAGACGTCCCATCCCTGACCCGAGCGGTCCTCTCCCCACGGCGTGGGCGCGCATCGAGGAGGGGATGGCTGCGGGCCTACACGTCGGCGCCCAGTTGACGGTCAGCCTCCACGAGCAGTCAGTCGTCTCCGCGGCCACGGGCATCGCCCGCCCCGATGAGTCCATGGGCGAGGACACCCTGATGCCGTGGTTCTCGGCCACCAAGGCCATCACCGCCGCCGCCGTGCTGCAGCAGTGGGAGCAGGGCCACCTCGACCTCGACGACGCCGTGGCTCGCCACGTCCCCGCCTTCGCCTCCAACGGCAAGGAGCGGGTCACCGTTCGGCACCTGCTCACCCACACCGCCGGCCTGGTGGCCACCGACGACTCGGTCGACGAGGCCTGTGACGCGGCGCTCGAGGACGGATGGGAGCCGGGGCGGCGGGCCGCCTATCGGCCGCGGGGGCCATTCGCCGTGCTCGGGGAGATCGTCCACCGCCTGGACGGTCGCAGCATCGAGGACTACGTCAGCGAGGAGCTCTTCGAGCCACTGGGCATGGCCGACTCCTGGCTGGCCCTGTCACCGGCTCGCCACGCCGCCTACGGCCGGCGGATGGGCGCCATGCACAACACGTCGGGAGACAGGCGGGAGGTGATAGCCGGCCTGGACGGAGCGGAGGCGTTCGCCGAGGCCCGCCCCAGCCTGAGCGGCGTGGGACCGATGGCCGACCTCCTGCGCTTCTACATGATGCTGCTCGGCAAGGGAGCGCTCGACGGCGTGCGCGTCCTGTCCCCACAGACGGTGGAGGCCATGTGCGCCCGCCACCGCGTGGGCCTCACGGACGAGACGTTCGGGGCGGTGGTGGACTGGGGCCTCGGCGTGATGGTCAACTCCTGGCACTACCGTCGAAAGCCTGCGCCCTACGGGTACGGCAACCACGCCTCGGCCCGGGCCTTCGGCCACGGCGGGAGCCAGTCGTCCATCGCCTTCACCGATCCCGAGCACGGGCTGGCCGTGGCCCTCGTGTTCAACGGCATGGCCGGCGAGGCCGCCAACCACCGGCGCACCCAGGCCGTGGTCACGGCGCTGTACGAGGACCTCGGGCTGGACCGAGGAATCGCGTAACCAGGCACACGTAGCGGGGGGTCGAAACTGAAGTGAGGCACAGCCGGGCAACGAGAAGCGGGTTCAGGCTGCTGATAGCCATAGCCATGGTGAGCCTCGTGGCTTGCCGAGGCGAAGATCGCACGGAGGACACGCCCTCGCCCACGAGCTCGAGCGCGCCGTCCACCACCACCCCCGCCACGACCTCCACCGCCCCGGTGCCCGATGGAGCGTTCGGGGGAATCTGGCCGTTCACCACCCGGGCGGAGGTGGACGCCTACGCCGCCGGTTCTGACCGCGCCTATCGAGATCCCTCCTCCACCGCCCGGCGGTTCGCCTCGGACTACCTGGGCATGAAGGCGCCGGCTTCCTTCGCCGTCACCGGCACCGGCTCGGCGCGGGAGGTCGTGGTGGGTCCCCGGGCGGGCGAAGGCGGCCAGGCCGGTCCCGGACCCACCACGTTCGTCGCCCT
>JADDQT010000341.1 GCA_016781225.1 Actinomycetota bacterium | reverse complement strand
GTCTCTCGCGACGCGCAAATCTTCGGGGGATCGGTTCGACCGCCGGTGCTGAGACATCAGCGGTAGGAATCGAGTTCGCGCCGGATGAGCGGCTCTCTGGCGCACTCCAACGGCCAGCCCCCTGGTCGCGTACCGCCAAGCCGACGAACACCGTTCCAGCTGCGATCGATACCAATCGCACCGACCGACGGATCTAATCGCCTGGCTACTACCTCGGCCGGCTGGCGCGGGCAACGAAGCGCCCAGCGATGGGCGCAGCTACTCGACCAGCCACGCCCCCGCCCTCCACCAGCACGGCGAAGCCGACGTTGTTGAAATGGCCGATGAACCAGGCGTGGGTGGCAGGCGGTGTGCCCGGGCCGAACTCGGCCGTGCCGGTCTTGCCCCCCAGCTCGACGCCCGGGGCCCGCGCCGCCACGCCGGTGCCTTCCCTGACGACTCCTGCCATGAGGTCCTGCAAGGCCTTGGAAGCACCGGCATCGAGTGGACGAGGCGCCGCTCTGGGCGGACGGCCTGTGGTGAGCAGGACTGGTGGTCGCCAAGACCCAGCGGCACTGGCGGCCGCAACCGTCGCCATGTGGAGGGGACTGGCCTCCACCCGGCCTTGGCCTATTGCCGCGGCAGCGAGCTCGGCGTCGTCCTTGGGCGGCGGGAACCGACCTCCGGCCGCGGGCAGGCCGACGTCGTAGTTGGCCCCGAAACCGAAGCCCTCGGCTGCCTTGACCAAGGCGTCGCCGCGGATCTTGGCCGCCTGGGAGACGAAAGCCGTGTTGCACGACTGCACGAAGGCGACGGAGAAGGGGATCGGCCCGAGCGCTTGAGACTCGAAGTTGGTGAACCGCTTGCCGCCAACGGTTGCCTCGGCGGGGCAGTCCACCCTGGTAGCAGGCGTAACGCCGGCGGCCAAGAGCGCCGTCGTGGTCACGACCTTGAAAGTTGAGCCGGGGGGATACCGACCGGCCAGCGCCCGGTTGAAGGGCTGGTCCAGCGGCCGGCTGGCCACCGCCCTGATGCTCCCGTCATTGCCGTCGACGGCCACGATGGCCGCCGGCTGAGCCACGCCCTGTAGGGCCGCTTCGCCGGCCATCTGAAGGGCGGGGTCAAGGGTGGTGCGCACCGGTGCCGGTGGGGCGCCGGGGAAGCGGTGCAGGACCTTCACGGTAGCCCCCGACCCATCGGCCAGGCGGACCTCTCCTGAAGGTGTCCCGGCCAGCTCCCGCTCGAAGGCGGCCTCCAGTCCCGAGAGCCCGACCTCGTCTCCTGACTGGTAGGCGATCCCGAGTTGTTGGAGCCGCTCGGCTGTGACCTCCCCGGTATGCCCAACGACGTGACGAGCGAAGCCCTCGCTGAGCGTCGTGCGGGCGGTCTGTCGCCGAAACACGATGCCGGGCACCGGCGCCAGCACCGGGCGGGCCGCGCTATAGCGGTCGGGGCGGAGGTAGACGAGGGGCAGGAAGTGATCCGGCTGTACGCCCGGTCGGCTCAAGGCCGCGTCGAGCCGGGCGGGGTCCAACCCGGCATGTCGAGCGAGGGCAGCGGCTACCTGAGCGCGGTCGCGGATGCGCCCGGGCTCGACGCCGACGGCGATGACCTCCTCTTGCCTGGTGAGTGGCTGGTCGCCGGTCCCCAGGACATCACCCCGTGGGGGGCGGCTGCGTTGCCGGCTCAACCGCAGGCCAGCCCGAAGCTCGGGATGGACCGTGGCGGGGGTCCACCGGACCAGCCAGCGGTCGCCCCTGCGGGCGAGGTGAAGCGACCCTTCGTACCGCCATTCGCCCAGTCCCTGAAGCTGGAGCGTCGCGGTGAACGGGGCGCGGATCTGGCCCCCATCGCGCTCCACGTCGTCCGCCGAGAACCTCGCATGGACGACTCGCAAGGCCTTGCTGGCCGCCTCGTGTTCGCCAACGAAGGTTTGTGGTGGACCGTCGACCAACGCCCGCATGGCTTCATAGTCGAGACGGGACCAGGCGGCTAGGTAGGCGTCCACCTCACGGGGGGAGCCGCCTTGACGTGAAAGAAGGACCACCGCCGTCCCAATGAGGCTGACGATGAGGACCCCGATCAGCACCACGGTCCGGGAAGGCCTCACCATCTAAGTCTGTCGCTTCTGGCCATCGGGTCGCGTTACGCCAGGCGCTTTCCGTCGTCACCTAGCGTTGGGGTGACTTGCTCACATCTGCTGTCGCTCACCACGCAGAAGGGACCACCCGGTCACCACGACCTAGGG
>JADDQT010000094.1:4442-7264 GCA_016781225.1 Actinomycetota bacterium | reverse complement strand
GCAGCCGGGTGTCGGACACGAGCGTGGAGACGACCCCCGGTACCCGGCGGGCCGACAGCACCGGCACCCGCAGCGGGGAGCGGACCTCGTCCTCCCCACCCCCTGCATTCTGCGGCCGGAGCGCGACCGCCGCGGACGACCCGGTGAGCAGGAGGAGGACGAGGGGCACCAGCCAGCGCCGCATCTCCCGAGACTAGGGGTCGGCGCCCGAGCTTCCCCGTCGGCCGCGGTCGCCTAGCGTCCAAGGCGACCATGGCGAGCACACCGGAGTACGCCTCGGACGGCACCACCCTGGTGGAGGTGATCCGCCGCCTCGAGAGTGACGGCTACGTCGGCCAGATGGCCGCTGCCGAGGGCGGCATGATCCGTTGCTTCACGTGCCGCCAGGACAGCCCTGCCTGCGACGTGCACATCGAGCTCCTCCGGCGCACCGAGGGCGCCTCCGACCCGTCCGACATGGTGGCCGTGGCGGCGTTGATCTGTCCTCGGTGCCGTGCCAGGGGCACGGTGGCGCTCAAGTACGGCCCCGAAGCGAGTCCCGAGGAGGTCGAGGCCCTCCGTCTCCTCGACGACGTCGACCGCCGTTAGTACAGCCCATCGGAACTACCGGGCATGTTCGCCCAAGCGAACGACCTGGTCATGGCCGGAATCCAAGAAGCCGAACATGTCCGGTAGTTCCGCATGGCTGTACTAGGCCGAGGAGGGCGCGTCAGGGACCAGGGCGGCGCGGAAGAGCGAGCGCAGGTGCTCGAGCCGCTGGTCCATTGCGTCCGCCGCCAGGGGGTCCCGGTCGAGCAGGGCCTCCAAGAAGGGCGAGTCGCTGAAGTAGCTGAGCAGGGCCCCGTACCCGGTGAGGAGCAGTTGCTCGGGGTCGTGGCGCCGGAAGCGGCCGGCGGCCATCTCCTTCTCGAAGAACTTCGAGGCCCGGTCGAACAGCGGCTTAAGAGCCGTCCCCAGCTCGTTCCCGATGTCGCTGTCGTCGTCCAGCGCCGCCCGCCGCACGAGGCGCACGAAGTCCGGGTTCTCGGCGAAGAACCTGAAGCCAGCCGTGAGGACCCGGTCGACCTGGGCCCAACCGTCCTTCGGCGCCTGGATCGCCTCCTGCACCCTCGTAATCCAGTCTGCGACTGCCGCCTGGAAAGCCTCGCGATAGAGCGACTCCTTGGAGCTGAAGTGGTGCAGCAGGCTCGGCCGGCGGATTCCCACGGCCGCGGCGATGTCGTTTAGCGACGTTCCCTCATATCCGTGGTGGGCGAAGAGACGGAGCGACTCGACGAGTATGGCCTCGCGCGTCGAGGGGGTTGCCGGGGCGGCCATTTCACCCACGGTAGTGGCACGGGGACCGCCCCGGCGGTAGCAGCCTACCGACCGGTAGGTAGGCTGCTACGGTGGCAACCATGACGTCCCTCGCTCTGGCCGTGGTGGTCGGCTTGGCCGTGGCCCAGCTGGCCACCCTCGTGACCACCCTGTACCTCCATCGCACCCTGGCCCATCGGGCCCTGTCACTGTCGCCCAAGCTGGTGTGGCCGCTTCGCGTGCTCACCTGGATCACCACTGGCATCCGCCCCCGGCAGTGGGTGGCCGTGCACCGCAAGCACCACGCCTACACCGACGTAGAGGGCGACCCCCATTCGCCGCTGCTGGAGGGCTTCGCCGCCGTGCAGTTCGGCAACGTGGGGATGTACCGCCGGGTGGCCGCAGACAAAGCGGTGGTGAGACGGTATGCCAGGGACCTGCCCGCCGACCGCTGGGACCGCCTGTTCTTCGACCACGCCATCCCCGGTCTGGCCATCGGGGTCGCATTGCTCGTGCTGTTGCTGGGCTTCTGGCCGGGAGTCCTCGCCGCCGTCGTCCACACTGTGACCTATCTCCTGCTCAATGCGGCGGTGAACGCCGTCGGCCACTACTTCGGTGTGCAGCCCCAGGACAACACGGCCCGCAACAGCCAGCTGCTGGCCTTCTTGACAGCGGGTGAGGGTCTGCACAACAACCACCACGCCGCGCCCACGTCGGCACGCTTCTCTCTCCACCGCGGCGAGGTCGACCTCGGGTGGTGGGTGGTGCGCATGCTCGAGCGCCTGCGCTGGGCAAAGGTTCGTCACCACGAGGTCAAGCTGAACCAGCCAGTCGCGGCGTAAAGTCCCCATAGCATCGGAGCGGTCCGGCTTTGCCGTGGCGGCTCCGATTCCGTTGAGCTCGCCGAGGAAGCTCCGCTTCGGAGACGAAGCAGAGCCGGATCGCATGCCGATGCTGAGTACGGCTCTCCCGTAGATCGATGCTGGCTACGGTGGATAGATGGACATCGTCTCCGCGCTCTTCTGCGAGAAGTTCGACATGCGCCAGGTGCCGGGGCCGGCGACCCGCATCGATCTCTCCGGCGTGATGTTCTCCACGCCGGCACCGAGCGATCCCCCGGTCACCATCACCCCTCACCTCGTGGTGCTGGTCCGCTGCCGTCCCGAAGAGAAGGGCAGCGCTGTGCTGGAGGTGGTCTTCACCGACGAGGCCGGCAAGGAGGTCGCCCGCAACGTGTCGCCCTTCACGGTGGAGCCGGGGAAGTTCACCTACCGGCTGGTTCGTGGCGAACTGACCTACGAGGCGATCGGCACCGTCGAGGCACGCTGCAGGGTCGACCAGGGGCAGACCATCGTCGTCCCCCTCACCCTGCTGCCTCCGGTCCAGAGCTGATGCCCTTTGCTGCCGCCCTCTCGCAGCACCCCATCACGGCTCAGGCCGTGGGCGAGACGGCCGGCCAGGTCCTGGAGGGGTTGGGGCCGGCACCCGACCTCGCCCTGCTCTTCGTGACGCCTCCTCACGCCGGA
>JADDQT010000094.1:0-4385 GCA_016781225.1 Actinomycetota bacterium | reverse complement strand
GGGTGCGCCGCCGTCTCGGTGGTGGGTACGGGCCGCGAGGTCGAGGAGGAGCCCGCCGTCAGCCTGTGGGCCGGGAGGTTCGGGCCAGTGGCGCCGGTGCGCCTCGAGGCCGAGCACCTGGGCCCGGTCGTCGACATCACGGGATGGCCGGGCGACCTCGGATTCGAGCCGCAGGCCCTCGTGCTCGTCGCCGACCCGTTCTCCTTTCCCGTGGAGGCCTTCTACCAAGAGCTCGAGCGGCGTCACGGCGCTCTGCCGGTAATAGGTGGCAACGCCTCTGCTGCCCGCGGTCCCGGTGGGAACCGCCTGGTCCTCGGAGGCCGAGGCTTCAGCTCAGGAGCGGTCGGCGCGTTCATCGGCCCTGGCGTGGACGTGGAGACCGTGGTCTCGCAGGGCTGCCGGCCCATCGGCCAGCCGTACGTGGTCACCAGGGCCGAGGGCAACGTCGTCCACGAGCTGGGGGGTGAGCCGGCCCTGCAGCGGTTGATTCACATGGCCAACTCCGGGATGCCCGAGCAGGACGTGGCCCTGATCAACCGAGGCCTGCACGTCGGGCAGGTCATCGACGAGCACAAGCTCGACTTCGAGCGGGGTGACTTCCTCGTGCGCAACGTGGTCGGCGCCGACCAGGAAGCGGCCGCCATCGCCGTGAACGACGTGGTGGAGGTGGGCACCACCGTGCAATTCCACGTGCGCGACGCCACCACGGCTGACGAGGACCTGCGCCACCTGCTACGGACGCGGGAAGCCGACGGTGCGCTGCTCTTCACCTGCAACGGCCGCGGCGTGCGCCTTTTCGGCCGGCCCGACCACGACGCTTTGGTGATGGAGGATTCGGTCGGGGCTCCGACGGGAGGCTTCTTCGCCGCCGGTGAGTTCGGTCCCGTGGGAGGCCGCAACTTCGTCCACGGCTTCACGGCCTCCGTGGCGCTGCTGCGGGAAAGCGGGGACGACCGGGTGAGCTCCTATCCCCGGCGAATAGGGTGAGCGCGTGACCGACGGGGGCAGGCTGCGGCAGCTGTTCACCGAGCACGGACAGAGCCCGTGGATCGACAATCTGACTCGGCCGATGATCGCCGAGGGCGGTCTGCAGGCGCTCGTGGACCGAGGGATCCGGGGCGTCACCTCCAACCCGACGATCTTCCAGAAGGCCATCTCGGCCGGCCCCTACTACGAGGAGCAGTTCGCCTCCCTGCTTCGCTCCCACACCGTCCAGGACGCCTACTGGGGCCTCGTCATGCGCGACATCGTCGACGCCCTCGACGTCCTTCGCCCCCTGTACGATGCCAGCGGTCGGGGCGACGGGTTCGTCTCCCTCGAGGTGTCCCCGGTGATAGCGACCGACGTGGGCGCCACGGTCGGGGCGGCCCGTTGGCTTCACGGCGCAATAGACCGCCCCAACCTGTTGGTGAAGATCCCGGCTACGGCCCAGGGTGTCACCGCCGTTCGCCAGACGGTGGCCGAGGGCCGGAGCACAAACGTGACCCTGATCTTCGGGCTGGACCGCTACGCCGAAGTCATAGAGGCGTACCTCTCCGGGCTGGAGGACTTCCTCGCCGCCACCGGTAACGGCGCTGCCGGCGACGTGTCGAGGATCCACGGTGTGGCGTCGTTCTTCGTCAGCCGGGTCGACACCGAGGTCGACCGGCGCCTCGAGGCCATTGCCAGCGCCGCCGGACCCGAGGATCCCGTCTCGGGGGCCGCTCTGGCCTTGCGGGGCAAGGTGGCGGTGGCCCAGACCAAGGTCGCCTACCAGCTGTTCACCGAGGCCTTCTCGGGTCCACGGTGGGAAGGCCTGCAGGCCGCGGGCGCCCGCGTGCAGCGGCCCCTCTGGGCCTCCACGTCCACCAAGAACCCCGCATACCCGGAGCTGCTGTACGTGGACAGCCTGATCGGGCCCGACACGGTCAACACCATGCCCGACGCCACCGTGAGAGCCTTCGACGACCACGGGACCCTCGCCCGCACCATCGACTCGGGGATCGACGAAGCCCGGGACACCCTGGCCCGGGTGGCCGAGGTGGGCGTCGATATCGCCGACGTGGCCACGGTGCTCGAAGACCAGGGGGTGGCGTCGTTCCTGGCATCCTTCGACGGCCTCATGGCCGGCCTCACGGAGAAGGCGTCCAGCTCGCTTGGCCCCTCCCCCGCAGTGACCACGACGTGATCCCCACCTGAGCGAGACGTAGCAGAACGTGACCACCACCGACTCCCTGCTCGAGCGCCTCCTCGCCGCCGACGCCGGCCTCTGGCCCGAGGGCAACGTGGCACCGTCGCGGCTCGGGTGGTTGGAGGTCCCCAAGCGCATGAACGGCGAGGCTGACGACCTCCGCCAGTGGGCCTCAACCATCGACGCCTCGACCGTCGTGCTCCTGGGGATGGGCGGCTCCTCCCTGGGGCCCGAGGTCCTCCGGGCTGCCGCGGGGACGGACCGCCTGGTGGTGCTCGACACCACCGAGCCCGAGACCGTGGCCTCGCTGGACCTGGACGACGCCTTCTTCCTCGTGTCGTCCAAGTCGGGGACCACCTTCGAGGTCAAGGCCCTGCTCGCCTACTGCTGGAGGCGGGTGGCGGACCCGAGCCGGTACGCCGCCATCACCGATCCCGGAACCCCGCTGGCGGATCTGGCCGAGGAGGCGGATTTCAACCGCCTGTTCCTCAACCCCGCCGACATAGGAGGTCGCTATTCGGTCCTCTCCTACTTCGGGTTGGTGCCGGCGGCACTTTGCGGCCTGGACGTGGGCGCTCTCTGCCAGTCGGCCATCGAAGCCGACCGAGAGGAGGCCGTGAAGCTCGGGGTGGAGATGGGAGAGGCGGCCTTGGAGGGCCGGGACAAGGTGACCGTGGTCGTGTCCGAGCGGTACGCGGCCTTCGGGCTGTGGGTGGAGCAGCTCATCGCCGAATCCACCGGCAAGCAGGGCAAGGGATGCGTCCCCGTGCCGACCACCGAGCCAGAGGACGGCCCCGACCGCCATGTGGTCACCCTCGACGTGAGCGATCCCATCGAGCTCGGTGCAGAGTTCCTCCGTTGGGAGCTGGCGACGGCGAGCGCGGGCCACGTGCTCGGGATCGACCCGTTCGACCAGCCCGACGTGGCCGAGTCCAAGGCCAACGTGGCCAAGGTCTTGAGGGACCTGCCCCTGCCCGACGTGATCAGCCACGACCCGGCCACGGTGAGCGAGTGGGTGGCGGAGCGAGCGAAGCCCGGTGACTACGTGTCGATCCAGGCCTACCTCCCCTACGGGCAGGACGACGCCGTCGACCGCGCCCGGCGGTCACTGCGGGACAAGTTGGGTGGCATGGCCGTCACCACCGGCTACGGCCCCCGCTTCCTCCACTCCACGGGCCAGCTCCACAAGGGAGGGCCCAACACGGTGCTGGCCGTTCAGGTGGTGCGCCGCACCAGCCCCCCGTCGGTTCCCATCCCCTGGTTCAAGTACGACTTCAACACCATGATCGCGGGTCAGGCGCTCGGTGACTACCGGACCCTGCACGACCACGAACGCCGGGTCATGCGGGTGTCCGTCGAGGACATCGAGGAGTTGCAGTAGTGAAGAGGCACTGATGCAGCTCGCCATGGTCGGGCTGGGACGCATGGGAGCGAGCATGGCCCGCCGGCTCGTCGCCAGGGGCCACGACGTCGTGGTCTACGACGTCGACCCGGCGCGGGCCGAGGCCGAGGCCGAGGGGGGCGCCACGCCCGCCACCAGCCTGGAGGACCTGGTGGCCAAGCTCGAAGCTCCCCGTGCGGTCTGGGTGATGGTGCCGTCCGGCGAGGCGACGCGCACCACGCTGGCCAAGCTGGCCGCCGTCCTCGAGCCGGGAGACACCGTCGTGGACGGTGGAAACTCCAACCACCACGACTCCAGGCGGGTGTGGGAGGACCTCGCCCAGCAGGGCATCCAGTTCGTCGACGCCGGCGTGTCGGGCGGAGTCTGGGGCGAGAAGGACGGCTACTGCCTCATGGTGGGCGGCGAGGACGACCCGGTACGCAGACTCGAGCCGGCGTTCGTCGACCTGGCCACGTCCGACGGCTACGCCCACGTCGGCCCGCCGAGCGCGGGCCACTACACCAAGATGGTGCACAACGGCATCGAGTACGGGCTGCTCCAGGCCTATGCCGAGGGCTTCGCCCTGTTGGAGGCGGCCACCGAGCTCGACCTCGACCTGCACCAGCTGGCGGTCCTGTGGAACCACGGGTCCGTCGTGCGGTCCTGGCTGCTCGAGCTGGCCGAGAAGGCGCTCGCCGACCCGGAGGAGTTCGCCTCCATACGCGGGTACGTGGAGGACTCGGGCGAGGGACGCTGGACGGTGGAGGAGGCGGTGAACCGGGCGGTGCCGGCCCCGGTTATCACCGCCTCGTTGTTCGAGCGGTTCTCCTCCCG
>JADDQT010000093.1:6652-7490 GCA_016781225.1 Actinomycetota bacterium | reverse complement strand
GCCGACGAGCGTGCGGCGGGCGAACCTGAGGAGGGACCGGTGGTGAGCGAGGATCATCCGGTAGGGAGCAAGCTCGGTGGACGCTCCCCGGACGTGCACCACCCGGGCGGCGGGCTCGAACGCCACGGTCCAACCCGACTTCCACGCCCGCCAGCACAGGTCCACGTCCTCGGCGAACATGAAGTAGGACTCGTCGAAGCCTCCCAGGGCCTCCCATACCCCGCGGCGGACCAAGAAGCACGAACCCGACACCCAGTCCGCCTCGGCCCCGTAGCTGCGATCGGAGTCGAGCATCCGGTACCGGCGGCTGAAGCGGTTCGCGGGTGTCACCATCCCGAGGAACCCGTGGCCCACCGCGTCGGCCACCGAGGGGAACTCGCGGGGAGAGGGGTAGACCGAGCCCTCGGGATCCTCGATCAGCGGTCCCACGACGGCGACGCGGGCGTCGCCGTCGAGGGCGGCCACCAGTGACTTGACGGCGCCGGGCTCGACCCTGACGTCGGCGTTGCAGACGAGGAGCAGATCGCCTCTGGTCAGCGCCGAGCCCCGGTTTGCCCCGCCGCCGTATCCCAGGTTGCCTCCGGTGTGGACGACCGTCACCTCGGGGTCGGCGTTCCAGACCGCCTCGGCAGACCCGTCCCGGGAACCGTTGTCGGCCACGACCACATCGGCCACACCGTCCTCCCGCAGGCTCCGGACGCAGTCGAGGAGGTGCTGGCGGGTGTTGTAGTTCACGATCACGGCGCTCACGCGCTCCTCGAGCGTCCTCCCTCCCTGTCCCATCACCGGTCGGCGCCGATCTGGCGCAGCCACTGCGCCGTGCGTTCCAGCCCCTCCC
>JADDQT010000093.1:0-6598 GCA_016781225.1 Actinomycetota bacterium | reverse complement strand
ACCCGAGAAGGCGCCGGGCCAGCGAGATGTCCGGCCGGCGCCGGGCAGGGTCGTCCACGGGCAGCGCCTCGTGGACCACCTCCGACGACGAGTCCGTGACCTCGATCACCAAGCGGGCCAGCTCGGCGACGGTGAACTCGTCCGGGTTCCCGATATTGACTGGCCCGACATGGTCGGAGTCCAGCAGGGCGAGGATGCCGTCGACCTCGTCGTCGACGTAGCAGAAGCTCCGGGTCTGGCCCCCGTCCCCGTAGACCGTGATGGGCTTTCCGGTGAGGGCCTGAACGAGGAAGTTGGAGACCACCCGCCCGTCGGCGGGCCGCAGCCTCGGCCCGAAGGTGTTGAAGATGCGCACGATGCGGACGTCGACGCCGTGGAAGCGATGGTAAGCCATGGTGATGGCTTCGGCGAAGCGCTTAGCCTCGTCGTAGACACCCCTCGGCCCTACGGGGTTGACGTGTCCCCAGTACTCCTCGGGCTGGGGGTGGACCTCGGGATCGCCGTACACCTCGCTGGTGGATGCCAGGAGGAAGCGAGCCTGCTTGTCCTTGGCCAGCCCCAGAAGGTTGTGGGTGCCCAGCGAGCCCACCTTGAGCGTCTGGATGGGCAGCTCGAGGTAGTCCTTGGGGGACGCCGGGCTGGCGAAGTGCAGCACGGCGTCCACCGGCCCCGGCACGTGGACGTAGGAGCTGACGTTGTGGTGCTGGAAGGTGAAGCGCTCCTGGCCGAAGAGGTGGGAGAGGTTGTCGATTCGGCCGGTGAGGAGGTTGTCGATGCCCACGACATCGTCGCCCCGGCTCACCAACCGCTCGCAGAGGTGAGAGCCCAGGAATCCTGCGGCGCCGGTGACCACGGCCCTCATGGGCGGCCAATCCCCTCGTAGACGAAGCCCTTGCGACGGGCCGCCGCCGGGTCCAGCAGGTTCCGGGCGTCGACGATGGAGGGCACGGCCATGAGCGCGCGTACCTTGTCGAGGTCCAGCCAGCGGAACTCGTCCCATTCGGTCAGGACCACCAGCACCGCCGCGCCCTCGCAGGGCGCGTAGGGGTCGCTGCAGCGCTGGACACCCTCGAGCCCGCCGCGGGCCTGCGGGTCGTAGGCCCGCACGCGGGCGCCACGTTCTTGGAGCCGGCGGACGACCTCGATGGCGGGCGAGTCGCGGGTGTCGTCGGTGCGGGCCTTGAAGGCCAGGCCCCATGCGGCGATGGTTCGGCCCTCCACCGAGCCGCCGGCGGCAGCCACCACCTTGGCCACCACTCGCTCGTGCTGCTCGTCGTTCACCGCGATGACGCCGCGGAGAAGGCTGAAGTCGTATCCGGCCTCGTCGGCGATGTGGAGCAGGGCGCGGGTGTCCTTGGGGAAGCACGAACCGCCCCAGCCAGGTCCCGGCTTCAGGAACTCGAAGCCGATGCGAGGGTCGTAGCCCATGCCGAACACGACGTCGCGCACGTCGGCCCCCACCGCTTCGCACAGGTTGGCCAATGCGTTCACGAAGGACACCTTGGTGGCGAGGAAGGCGTTGGAGGCGTACTTGATGGTCTCAGCCGTCGCCGGGTCGGTGACCACCACGGTCGCCTGGATGCCCTCGAACAGAGCGGCCAGGCGGATGGCTGCGGCCTGGTCGTCGCTGCCGATGACGATGCGGTCCGGGTGCAGGCAGTCGTGAACCGCAGAACCCTCCCGGAGGAACTCCGGGTTGGAGACCACGAAGACGTCTTCCCGGCCGAGGGCCTGCTCGACCGCCCGGGTGGACCCGACGGGCACGGTGGACTTGTTGACGACGATGGCCTCGCTGCGCAGCCGGGGACCGATCTGGCGAGCGGCGTCCTCTATGAAGCCCATCTCGGCCGACCCGTCCGCGGCCTGTGGCGTGGGCACGCATAGGAAGGCGAACTCGGCGTCGTCCACAGCAGTCTCCGCGCCGAGGACGAACGAGAGCCGCTGGCCGTCGATGCCCTGGCGGACCATCTCCTCCAGACCGACCTCGAAGATCGGGATTCGTCCCTGGTTCAAGGCGTCGATCCGCTCCGGCACCACGTCGGCGCACACCACGTCGTGGCCCAGGTGGGCCAGGTAGGCCGAGGTCGTAAGCCCCACGTAGCCGGCACCGATCACCGCCACGCGCGTCACTGGTTCCCGAGCTCCTTCACCAGTCGCTCGAGCGACTCCCGGTGGTCGGGCAGCAGGGGAAGCCCGGACAGCCGCAGGGCGGCGTTGTCGAGGACGGACCACGCCGGACGGGGAGCAGGGCGGGGGGGGTCGAGGTCGGCCGTGGCAACCGGCCGCACCTTGCCAGGGTCGAGGCCGGCGGCGCCCAGCGCGTCCTTGGCGAGCTGGTACCACGTGGTGGGGACCTGGTTGGTGACGTGGAAGACGCCGGACAGGCGGCCGGTCACCAGCCTGTACACCGCCGTGGCCAAGTCGTCGGCGAAGGTGGGACAGCCGTGCTGGTCGTCCACCACGGCGATCTGGTCACGTTCGACACCGAGGCGAAGCATCGTCTTCACGAAGTTGCGGCCGTGGCGGCCGCAGATCCAGGAGGTGCGCACGACGAGGTCCTCGACGCCCACCTCCAGCTCACCGCCGAGCTTGGACCGACCATACATCGAGCGCGGCCCGGTCCGGTCCCATTCCGTGTAGGGCCGGGGAGCGTCCTCGTCGACCTCACCCGAGAAGACGTAGTCGGTGGAGATGTAGCAGACAGTGGCACCCACCAGGCGGGCGGCACGGACCACGTGGCGCGTGGCGAGTGAGTTGACCCGCCAGGCCCGATCGGCGTCGGCCTCGCAGCCGTCCACGTCGGTCCAGCCCGCGGCGTGGATCACGGCATCGGGCTTGGTCTCGACCAGCGCGGCGAACACGGCGTCGCGGTCGGCCACGTCGAGCTCGTGGCGGGTGGCGGCCACCAGGTCGTGCCCGGCGAAGGCCCCGACCAGCTCGCGTCCTAGCTGGCCGCCGGCGCCGGTGACGAGGACTCTCACCCAGGGCCCCGCAGGGGCTCCCACCACCACCGGTTCGCCTGGTACCAGGCGACGGTCTCCGCCAACGCCTCGTCCAGGTCGCGGGCCGGCGACCACCCCAGAGAGCGCATCTTGCTCGTGTCCACGGAGTACCGGCGATCGTGGCCGGGACGGTCCTCCACGTAGCGCACCATCGACTCGTCGGCGCCCAGCAGCTCCAGCAGCTTGTCCACGAGGGTGCGGTTGGGGACCTCGTTTCCGGCGCCGATGTTGTAGATCTCCCCCACCTGGCCTGACCGGAGCACCAGGTCGAGGGCGGCACAGTTGTCGTCCACGAAGCACCAGTCCCGAACGTTCATGCCGTCGCCGTAGAGCGGGACAGGGACGCCGTCCATGAGGTTGGTCACGAACAGGGGGATGACCTTCTCGGGGTACTGGTAGGGGCCGAAGTTGTTGGACGACCTGGTGATCAGCACCGGCGTCCCGTAGGTGCTGAGGTAGGAGAGGGCAATGAGGTCGGAACCGGCCTTCGAGGCGCTGTAGGGAGACCGGGGTTCCAGGGGGTCATCTTCGTGCGACGAACCCTCTTCCACCGACCCGTACACCTCGTCCGTGGAGATGTGCAGCACGCGGTCGACCTCCAGCTGCCGAGCCGTGTCGCAAACCACGTTCGTACCCTGGCAGTTCGTGTACACGAACTCGTCGGGGCTGACGATGGAGCGGTCGACGGCGCTCTCGGCGGCGAAGTGCACGACGGCGTCGTGGCCCCGCATGGCCGCCTCGAGCGACTCCCGGTCGGTGATGTCGCCCTTGACGAAGCGGTACGCGGGGTGGTCTTCGACGTCGCGCAGGTTGGCCATGTTCCCGGCGTAGGTGAGGGCGTCGTAGACGGTCACCTCGTCCTCGCCCCTGTGGACGACGCGCCGGACGTAGTTGGAGCCGATGAACCCGGCCCCGCCGGTCACGAACAGCTTCACGGGACCATCAGGCTAGGGGACGGCGGGGTGGAGGGGCGAGCCCTGCCCGTGGCTGCCCCCCTAGAGTGCTCGGATGAAAGGCGTCGTCCTGGCGGGCGGTAGCGGCAGTCGACTGCATCCGCTGACCCGCATCACCAACAAGCATCTCCTGCCGATCTACGACCGGCCGATGGTGAGCTACGCCATCGAGGCACTGGTGAATGCCGGTATCAGCGAGCTCATGGTGGTCACGGGCGGCACCCATGCCGGCGAGTTCCTGCGGCTGCTCGGCAACGGTCACGAGTACGGGATCGACCGGCTCTTCTACGCCTACCAGGAACGTCCCGGCGGCATCGCCGAGGCTCTGGGCCTGGCACAGCGCTTCGTGGACGACGACCGGGTGCTGGTCATGCTGGCCGACAACATCCTGGAGAGCTCGATCCACGCCTCGGTGGCCAACTTCGTGAAACAGGACAAGGGTGCCCGAGTGCTCCTCTCCCGCATCGAGGACGCCAGCCACCTGCGCCACCTCGGTGTGCCCGAGCTCGACCCCAACGGTCGGATCGCGAACATCGTCGAGAAGCCCGAAGACCCGCCCAGCACTCTCGCCGTCACCGGCCTCTACTTCTACGACCAGACCGTGTTCGACGTCATCCCCACCCTCACGCCATCCGGCCGAGGAGAGCTGGAGATCACGGACGTCAACAACTGGTTCGTGTCCCAGCAGACGATGGAGTACGACGTCCTCGAGGGGTTCTGGGGCGACGCCGGCGAGTCGATCGACGCCTACTACGCCGTGAACGACTTCGTCCGTGCCCATGGCGTGAACAAGGACTGAACGGCCAGCTCAACAGGGCGGTGGTGCGGGGCTGGCCTTCGACTGGCCGGGGATCACCCCGGGTGTCGTGGTCGTCGTGGTGCTGGGGACGGTGGTGGCCGGCCCCGCGCTGCCCGGTGCCTGGACGCCTGTGAACGTGGAGCCCGTCACCAGGGCCAGGTCCACTCCTCTCAGCGTGCTGTCCTGCTCCACCTTGGAGCCCCCTCCGACATAGGACTTGAGAACCAGGGCCTTGTCCTCCTGCCCTCGGCCGTAGCGGATCACCGAGTCGCTGTACCCGGCGCTGTCCGCGTCGCCCGTGCCCGCCAGGATGAAACCCGAAGTCTGGAGGGCCTGAGCCACCTGGCCGGCCTGGCCCTGGGCCCCGGAGCCGTTGAGCACCCTGACGCGAATCCTGTTCGGAGAGATGTCGGGCACCGCCTGGTTGCGCCCGGGGGGCGGGGGAGGCGGCTCCCGGCCCAGGAAGTGGTCGATCACCAGGCGGGCCTCCGGTTGCTTCAGGCGAAGCACGGCGGCGTCACCGACACGGGCGTCGACGGTGGGAAGGCTCAGCATCTCCACGGCGTCCGGCTCCAGCGACTTGAACCGGCGCGAGAGGCGGATGATGTCCGCCGTGGAGAATCTCTCGTCCAAGCTCACGTTCCTCACCGCGCTGTCCACCAGGCTGTCGAGCGTGACCGGGTTTCGGCCGGCCCGGGAAGCCTTGCGGATGACCCGGCGGATGAAGTCCTGCTGGCGCGATATCCGCCCGAGGTCTCCGGTGGGATCCGCTCGCCATCGCCCGTTCTCCACGTACTCGTACTCCCGGCTGCGGACGTAGGCCAGAGACCTGTTCCCGTCGAGCTCGACGCAACCCGGTGTCTTGACGTTCAACCCCGTGACCTTGTCCCGGACGGGCGAGGGGAAGAAGATGGTGACCCCTCCCACTGCGTCCACCACGCCACGGAAGCCGTTGAAGTCGACCTGGGCGTAGTGGTCGATCTCGATCCCGAGCGACTGGCGAATGGTGGCGATCAACCGGTCGGGGCCCTGCTCGAACGCGGTATTGATCCGCTGGGGCTGGTCGCTTCGTGTCCCGGCGATGGGAACGGCGAGGTCACGGGGTATGGACAGGATGGACGCCTTGCGCTGTCTGGGATCGGCGTGCAGCACCAGGATGGTGTCGCTGCGCTGCCCGCCTGCTTGGCTCTCGGTGCCGAACAGACGCTCCCCCGGTGCCAGGTCCTTGCGGCTGTCCGACCCCACGAGCAGCACGTTCATGGCCTGCCCCGGTTCGTCGTCGCCGCAATTTCGGAGCACGTCGCAGAGCCCGGGGATGACGTCGATGCTTCCGACCTGGCGCTTGAGGTACCAGTAGCCGCCGGCGGTGACGACCAGGACGAGGGCGACGAAGACGTTGGCCCCGACGAGCAGCCGTCGTGGCCAACGACGGACGCGCGACGTGTCCACCACCTCGTCAGGAGGCACGGGGGATGAGGGTAGCAATGGGCTCGTCAAGAGATGGGGAAGGGAACGGCTCTGGCTATCGCTTTGCGCCCATAGGCTCTGGGTCGTGGCGGGGACACGAGCCGTGTGGCTCGACGGCGGTCTGGTCGACGCCGTCGACGCCCAGATATCGGTCCACGATCACGGCCTCACCGTGGGTGATGGCGTCTTCGAAACCATGCGAGCATACGACGGACGGCCCTTTGCCGTGCGGCGCCACCTGGAGCGCCTGGTGGCCTCCGCCGCCGGCCTTGGCCTTCGCCTGCCCCCTTCGGGCGTCCTGCGCCGGGCCATCGACGAAGTGCTGGGCACCAACGGCATCGTCGACGGGGTCGTGCGCGTGACCGTGACGGGCGGTG